>NZ_DASRXP010000481.1:0-5220 GCF_035687465.1 Kribbella sp. | reverse complement strand
CCCGGCGAGATGCTCTCCGCCCTGGTCGCCGAGGGCCGGGCCGGCGACGACGACTGGCGCTCAGTCGGTACTACGTTCCGCCGGCTGCACGACATCCGCTTCCCGAAGGGACTGGCCGGTCTCCTGACCGAGGACAAGCTCGTGCTCGAGAGTGTGGACCCGGTGAACGCCATGCACGAACTGCTGGTCGAGGCGGAACCCAAGCTGAAGGTCAAGCTCCCGGTCGTGGTCCCGCACCTGCCGCGGCTGCACGCGGTGATCGACGAGAACGCCCCGGCTCTTCGCGAGACCGCGACCGCGCTGCTGCATCTTGACGTCAACCCGGCCAACATCATCGTCGGTCCGACGCGGACGACGCTGATCGACTGGGGCGAGCCGGGCGTAGCCGACCCGGCCCGCGAGATCGCCGCACTCGAGGAGCACATCTACCTGATCAACGGCTCGGAGATCCCGGCCGCCTTCTACGAGACGTACGGCCCGCGCTCCCTGCCGAACACTGCCATCCACCGCCTCACCGGCGCGATCGGCTGGTACAGCGAAGACGACTTCGAGGACTGGGCGACCGAGGAGGACCTCGACCCAGCCCTGAAAGCCCAAGGCCGCCCACTGGCAGGCCGGTCTGAGGGCCTACCTCACCGAGATCGACCACCACCTGAAGGCGTTCTGAATCTGTCAGTCGAGTCGGGAGACCTGGTAGTGGTTGATCAGCCAGTCGTCACCGACCCGGCGCAGGATCACGCCGAGCCCCACCATCCTGGCTCAGCATCGCGGCGACGGCTCCCTGCGACCGACTCCGCCGCCCGGTGCCCAACTCGCCGAAAGGCCAGACCACGCCGGTACCGTCGGATCTCGTCCGACGACCGGTGGTCAACCCATCGCCGTACTGGACCTGGTCCCTGGTCTCGCGGCGCGACGAGACCCGCACCGCCGTACGGGCCACCATCGAGGCCCTGACCCGCGACCTCGGCCCACTCGGCCTCGATGTCGCCACTGCTTGGCTACCGAACGGTGACCCGCACCGTCCCGCCCGCCCGGCTGCAACTCCAGCCGAGTAGAGCAGTCGACGATCCGACTGGAGGCGTTCTAGACCGGGGGGACCCCGTGGCGGCGGGTGGAGAAGTGGCGGTCCTTGGTCTGAGCCGCGGCGAGGCGGGCGATCAGCTGATCGCGGAGGTCTTCCGGCTCGACGATCGCATCGATCACCAGGTCCGCCGCGAGCCGGAGGATGTCGATGTCCGTCTCGTACTCCTCGCGCAGCTTCGACACGTACTCGACCCGCTCGGTCTGATCCGCGATCTCCTGGATCTTGTTGTAGTACACCGCGTTGATCGCCGCCTCCGGACCCATCACCGCGATCTTCGCCGTCGGCAGCGCGATACATGCGTCCGGTGAGAACCCAGGCCCGCACATCGCGTAAAGCCCTGCCCCATAAGCCTTCCGGACGATCACGGAGACGGTCGGAACGGTCGCCTCGGACACAGCGGTGATCATCTTCGCGCCGTGCCGGATGATCCCGGCCCGCTCGACCTCCGAGCCGATCATGAAGCCCGGTACGTCGCACAGATACACCAGCGGCACGTTGAACGCGTCGCACAGCCAGATGAACCTGGCCGCCTTGTCCGCGGAGTCGACGAACAGTACGCCGCCCTTCACGGCCGGCTGGTTCGCCACGATCCCGACCACCTGGCCCGCGAGCAGCCCGAACCCGGTGACCAGCTCCGGCGCGTACGCCGGTTTGATCTCGAAGAACGTGTCCGCATCGAGTAGTGCGTCGATCACGTCGTGGATGTCGAACCCGACGCTCTCTTCGGCCGGAACCAGGTCCCGGGTGAAATCACGGCCCGCCGGCGAAGCGTCGTACGAGGGTGGTCTGGCCTGCCAGGAGCCGGGCAGGTACGAGAAGTACTGCTTGGCCAGGTCGATCGCCTCGGTGTCGTCGGCGGCCAGCAGGTCGCCGCAGCCGGAGACGGTGGTGTGCATCCGGGCGCCGCCCATCTCCTCCAGCGTCACCTTCTCGCCGACCACCATCTCGGCCATCCGGGGCGAGCCGAGGTACATCGAGGCGTTGCCGTCGACCATGATCACCAGGTCGCAGAACGCCGGGATGTACGCGCCGCCCGCGGCCGACGGGCCGAACAGGCAGCAGATCTGCGGGACCTTGCCGGACAGCGCGACCTGGTTGTGGAAGATCCGGCCCGCGCCACGTCGACCGGGGAAGAGGTCGACCTGGTCGGTGATCCGGGCGCCGGCGGAGTCGATCAGCCAGAAGATCGGCAGCTCGTCGCGCAGCGCCACCTCGGTGATCCGGACGATCTTCTCGACCGTCCGCGCACCCCAGGACCCGGCCTTGACCGTCGGGTCGTTCGCCACCAGCAGCGCCGGCCGGCCGTCGACCAGGGCGCGGCCGGTGACCACGCCGTCCGCAGGCAGGCCCGCGTTCAGCGCGTTCGCGAGCTGCGCGTCCTCGACGAAGCTGCCCTCGTCGACCAGCAGCGCGATCCGGTCCCGGACGTACAGCTTGTTCTGCGAGGCGAGCTTGGCGGCCGCCTTCTCAGGCGGGCCCAGAGTCGCCTCGCGTGCGACCTTGACCTCGGTCCAGTGATCCCGGCTGCTCATGCGGTCATCCTGTCACTCGACCGGGAGGCCGAGGCCTCGGGCGATCAGCATGCGCTGGACCTCGGAGGTGCCCTCGCCGATCTCGAGGATCTTGGCGTCCCGGTAGAACCGGGTCACCGGGTACTCCTCCATGAAGCCGTAGCCGCCGAACACCTGGGTGGCGATCCGGGTCGCGGTCACCGCGGACTCGGTCGCGTAGAGCTTGGCGACGGACGCGGCCTGCTTGAACTCCTTCATCGGAGCCCCCGCGTCCTTGAGCGCCGCGGCCCGGTAGACGAGCAGTTCGGCCGCGTCGGCCATCACCTTGAGGTCGGAGATCTGGAAGGCGACCCCTTGTTTGGTCCCGATCGGAACCCCGAACGTCTTGCGTTCACCGGCGTACTGGACCGACATCTCCAGGCACGCCTTGATGCAGCCGAGCGCGACCGCCGCGATCGCGACCCGGCCGTCGTCCAGGGTCGCGAGGAACTGCCCGAACCCCTTGCCCCGCTCGCCGAGCAGGTTGCCCGCCGGTACGCGACAGTCGCTGAACGACAGCGGATGCGTGTCTGAGGCGTGCCAGCCGAGTTTGTCGTACGACGCCTCTGCCACGAAGCCAGGTGTTCCCGTCGGGACGATGATCGTGGAGATCTCTGGGCGGCCGTCCGGCTTCTCCCCGGTCCTCGCCGTCACCGTGACCAGCGAGGTGATGCTCGAGCCGGAGTTCGTGATGAACTGCTTCGCCCCGTCGATCACCCACTCGTCACCGTCCAGCACGGCCCGGGTCTTCGTCGCCCCGGCGTCCGAACCCGACTCTGGCTCTGTCAGGCCGAACCCCGCGAGCCGCTGACCGCTGATCAGCTCCGGCAGCCACTGCTGCTTCTGCTCGTCGGTGCCGAAGGTCAGGATCGGGTTGATGCCGAGCCCGACGCCGGCCTCCAGGGTGATGCCGATCGACTGGTCGACCTTCGAGATCTCCTCGATCGCGACGCAGAGGCTGGTGAAGTCGCCACCGGATCCGCCGTACTGCTCCGGCGCGGTCAGCCCGAACAGGCCGAGCCGGCCCATCTTCTGGACCACCTCGACCGGGAAGTAGTGCTTGCGGTCCCACTCCGCGGCATGCGGCGCGATCTCGGCCCGGGCGAAGTCGCGGACGCTGTGGCGGAACTCGCGGTGCTCTTCGGACAGTTCGTACGACATCTTCCACTCCAGGGGCCTCGTGATTGACGCTTACGTAAACGTAAAGCACGATGGGTGGTGTGCACAATGATCGGGTGACCGTGGACACCCAGACGTGGTCGATCGCCGAACTGGCGACCGAGTACGACGTCACCCTGCGCACGATCCGGTTCTACGAGGACCGCGGCCTGCTCACCCCCGAACGCCGCGGCACGGTCCGCGTCTACCACCCCCGCGACCGGGTCCGCCTCGGCCTGATCCTGCGCGGCAAACGCCTCGGCTTCAGCCTCGACGAGATCGCCACCATCGTCGACATGTACGACGCCGAACCCGGCGAGGAAGGCCAGCTCGTCTACCTCCTCAACCAGATCCAGACCCGCCGCACCGAGCTGGAACAACGCCGCCGCGACATCGAGGAAACCCTCCAAGAACTCTCCGAGGTCGAACACCGCTGCCAGGCGGACCTGGATTCCCTCCGGAACCGCTGAGGTTCAGATGGCTTCCTCGTAGATCGTCAAGGTTTCGACGAAGAGGCGGCGCTGGTCGGCGGTGAGTGGCTCGAGGGCCTGGCGCCACGCGCGGGCACTTCGGGCCAGCCAGGAGTCGATCGCTTCCCGGTGGGCGTCGGCCAGCGTGATGATCGCCCGGCGGCGGTCGTCCGGATCCTCGCGGCGCTCGAGGACGCCTTTGCGACTCAGCTCCCCGACCATCAGACTCACCGTCGCCGGCGTCACCTCGAGGCGCTCGGCCAGGTCGTTCACGCCCAGCGGGCCGTCGAACAGCAGGTAGGCGAACAACGACAGATGCCGGGGCGCCAGTGACATCCCCGCCAGCTCGTCCGGGATCTTCGCCCGCTTGGCGCGGCCGATCAGCCGCGGCATCAGCAGCAGCAACGTCCGGATGCTCTCATCCACATCCAGCCCGGACCGCTCGCTTGACATATCTTTGTCTCCAAAATAGTTTTGCTTGCAAAGCTAATAGATTTTGTCAGCAGGACCCTACGCGAAGGGCAGCATCTGTTGAGCGACTACAACAGCGAGATCATCAAAGAGTTCCGGGCCAACGAGGGCCGCGTCGGCGGCATGTTCGAAGGCGCCCTACTTCTCCTGCTGACCACGACCGGCACCCGCTCGGGTCGCCCCCACACCAACCCCACCGTGTACGCCGAGGACGCGAGCCGGCTGATCATCTTCGCCTCGAACAACGGTCAACCCACCACGCCCGCCTGGCTGCACAACCTCCGCGCCAACCCAGCCGTCACCGTCGAACGAGGCACCACCCGCTACGCCGCCGTCGCCACCGAACTCACCGGCCCCGAACGAGACCGCCTGTACGCCGAACAGTCCGACCGAGACCCCGCCTTCAAGGCCTACCAAGCAGCCACCACCCGAATCATCCAGGTGGTAGCCCTGGTCCCCGATTCCGCCGCCCAGGTCGTCGCCCTGG
>NZ_DASRXP010000480.1:0-13295 GCF_035687465.1 Kribbella sp. | reverse complement strand
GACATCGACGCGGTGTCGATCGTCACCATGTGGGATCAGCACACCGAGCCCGCGGTCGCCGCGCTCCAGGCCGGCAAGCACGTGCTCTGCGAGAAGCCGTT
The DNA here is from genome assembly GCF_035687465.1 of Kribbella sp. Taxonomy (NCBI): domain Bacteria; kingdom Bacillati; phylum Actinomycetota; class Actinomycetes; order Propionibacteriales; family Kribbellaceae; genus Kribbella; species Kribbella sp. The sequence goes on along the minus strand of NZ_DASRXP010000480.1, from coordinate 13,194 downwards.
GGCCAACACGGTCGCCGAGGCCGAGGCGATGGCGGCCGCGGCCGCCGACGCCTCGGCCAAGGGGATCAGGTCGATGGTCGGGTTCACCTACCGGCGGGTGCCGGCGATCGCCCTGGCCAGGAAACTGGTGGCCGAGGGCAAGCTCGGCACCATCCGACACGTCCGGGCGCAGTACCTGCAGGACTGGATCGCGGACCCGGAGGCGCCGCTGTCGTGGCGCCTGGACAAGGAGAAGGCCGGCTCCGGCGCGCTGGGCGACATCGGAGCGCACATCGTCGACCTGACCCAGTTCATCACCGGCGACCGGATCGCCGAGGTGAGCGGGCAGCTGGAGACGTTCGTCAAGGAGCGTCCGGTCGCCGCCGCGCACAGCGGGCTGTCGGGCGAGGCGGGCACCGAGCGTGGTCCCGTCACGGTCGACGACGCCGCGATCTTCCTGGCCCGCTTCAAAGAAGGGGCCCTGGGCGTCTTCGAGGCGACCAGGTTCGCGACCGGCCGGAAGAACTCGATCCGGATCGAGATCAACGGCAGCCGGGGCAGCCTCGCCTTCGACTTCGAGGACATGAACCTGCTGCACTACTACGACGCGACCGAGCCGCCGGAGACCGCCGGTTTCCGGCGGATCCTCGTGACCGAGCCGGTGCACCCGTACGTCGCGGCGTGGTGGCCGCCGGGTCACCTGCTCGGCTACGAGCACGGCTTCACCCATCAAGTGGTCGACCTGGTCACGGCGATTGCCGAGGGCAAGGACCCGGAGCCGTCGTTCGCCGACGGGCTGCAGGTGCAGCGCGTGCTCGCGGCCGTCGAGGACAGCTCGACCTCCCGACAATGGCAGGAGATTCCTGAATGAACTCATATACGCCCACGAAAGAGGACAAGTTCTCCTTCGGTCTCTGGACGGTCGGCTGGGAAGGCGTCGATGTCTTCGGTACCGCGGTCCGCGCGCCGCTGGACCCGGTCCTCGCGGTCGAGAAGCTCGCCGAACTCGGCGCCGCCGCGGTGTCCTTCCACGACGACGACCTGGTGCCCGACGACAGCCGCCGCCAGCAGGTGCTCGAGCGGTTCACCAAGGCGCTCGCCGACACCGGCGTGGTGGTCGAGATGGCCACCACGAACCTCTTCAGCCACCCCGTCTTCAAGGACGGCGGCCTGACGGCCAACGATCGCGACGTACGCCGGTACGCCCTGGCGAAGGTGCTCCGCAACGTGGACCTGGCTGCCGAGCTCGGGGCGAAGACGTACGTGCTCTGGGGTGGCCGCGAAGGCGCGGAGTCGGGTGGCTCCAAGGACGTGCACGCTGCGCTCGACCGGTACAAGGAGTCCATGGATCTGCTCACCGGCTACGTCCGCGAGCAGGGCTACGACATCCGCTTCGCGATCGAGCCGAAGCCGAACGAGCCGCGCGGCGACATCCTGCTGCCGAGCATCGGGCATGCGATCGCCTTCATCAACGACCTCGAGGATTCCGAGCTGGTCGGGATCAACCCGGAGGTCGGCCACGAGCAGATGGCCGGGCTCAACTACGCGCACGGGATCGCTCAGGCGCTGTGGCACGGCAAGCTCTTCCACATCGACCTGAACGGTCAGCACGGCCCCCGGTTCGACCAGGACCTGCGCTTCGGTGCGGGCAACCTGCGCGAGGCGTTCTGGACCGTCGACGTACTGCAGGGCTCATCGGGCGGACCCGGTTACGACGGCTACGTGCACTTCGACTACAAGCCGCCGCGGACCGAGGACCTCGACGGTGTCTGGGAGACCGCGCGCGGCTGTATGCGCAACTACCTGATCCTGCGGGAGAAGGTGCAGGCGTTCCGGGCCGATCCCGAGGTCGCCGAGGCACTCGCGGCAGCCCGCGTCACCGATCTCGCGCAGCCCACACTGGGCGAGGGCGAGACCCTCGACGAGTTGCGCAAGGCAACGTACGACGCCGACGCCCTGGGTGCACGTGGCCTCGGGTTCGAGCGGCTGGACCAGCTGGCGATGGACCACCTGCTGGGTGTCCGCTGACCGACGGAGAAGAATCCCGCGCCGGGCAGAGCACGGGAAGTAGCTGAAAGGCAGTACCAGGGCCGAACACCCGGGGTCCCGCCCCGGACGGAGCGCGCACCTTATCCGACCCATGAGGAGCTCCCGATGATCCAGCTACGCAGGCGCCTGCACGGCACGTTGATACGTGCAGTCGTGCTCGCCCTGATCGCCGCACTGGCGATACCACTGACAGCCACCCCCGCACGCGCTCATCCAGGGCACGGCGACGAGACCTTCAACGCGCTGATCTTCAGCAAGACCGCCGGCTTCCGGCATGACTCGATCCCGGCCGGTATCACGGCGATCCAGCAGCTGGCGACGGAGAACGGGTTCACGGTCACCGCGACCGAGGACGCCACGATGTTCAACGACACCGAGCTGGCGAAGTACGAGGTCGTCATCTGGCTGTCGACCACGGGTGACGTGCTGAACGCGGACCAGCAGGCTGCCTTCGAGCGCTACATCCAGGCCGGTGGCGGTTATGCCGGTGTGCATGCCGCCTCGGACACGGAGTACGCGTGGCCCTGGTACGGGAAGCTGGTGGGCAGCTACTTCGCGAGCCATCCAGCCGGTACTCCGAACGCGAACGTGAAGGTGGAGGACCACGCGCACCCGTCGACCGCCGATGCGCCGACGACCTGGAACCGCACGGACGAGTGGTACAACTACCAGACGAACCCGCGCAACGCGGTGCATGTGCTCGCCTCGCTCGACGAGACGTCGTACACCGGCGGCACGATGGGGGCCGAGCACCCGATCGCCTGGTGTCAGGACTATGACGGTGGCCGCGCCTGGTACACCGGCATGGGTCACACGATCGAGTCGTTCGCCGACCCGACCTTCCGCAAGCACCTGCTCGGCGGGATTAAGACGGCCGCGGGAGTGCAAGCGGCGGACTGTGGGGCGTCGCTGAGCGCCAACTACCAGAAGGTCACGCTGGACGACGACACCAGCAACCCGATGGAGCTCACCATCGCGCCGGACGGCCGGGTGTTCTACATCGACCGCAACGGTGCCGTGAAGATCGTCAAGGCTGACGGGACCGTGGTCACCGCCGCCACGCTGAACGTCTATACCGGTCAGGAGTTCGGGCTGCTCGGGATCGCGCTCGATCCGGCCTTCGCTGACAACGGCTTCGTCTATCTGTACTATTCGCCGGCCGGCACCGAGCCCTACGACAAGGTCTCCCGCTTCAAGGTCACCGGCGACACCCTCGACCTGGCGAGTGAGAAGCAGGTACTACGGGTCGACACCCAGCGAGACCAGTGTTGTCACGCGGGTGGAGCACTGGAGTTCGATGGCAACGGCAACCTCTTCGTCGCCACCGGCGACAACAGCAACCCCTTCGACTCCGACGGCTACTCGCCGCTGGACGAGCGGGCCGGCCGCGCCGCCTGGGACTCCCAGCGGAGTGCGGCGAACAGCAACAACCTGAACGGCAAGGTCCTGCGGATCCACCCGGAGGCGGACGGCTCTTACACGGTCCCGGACGGCAACATGTTCCCGGCGGGGACGGCGAAGACCCGGCCCGAGATCTACGCGATGGGCTTCCGCAACCCGTTCCGGATCGGCATCGACCCGACCACGAACCACCTGTTCGTGGCGGACTACGGACCGGACGCGGGCCAGGTCTCCCCGACGCGTGGACCGGATGGCCGGGTCGAGTGGGACATCCTGGACAAGCCCGGCTTCTATGGCTGGCCCTACTGCGTGGGCAACAACACGCCGTACAACGACTATGACTTCGCGACCAGTACTTCGGGTGCGACGTTCGACTGCAACGCGCCGGTCAACAACTCGCCGAACAACACCGGTATCAACCAGTTGCCGGCGGCAATTCCCGCCAGCCTCTGGATGGGTAAGTCGACCACGGGCTCGCCGGAGATCGGTGGCAGTGGTGCGCCGATGACGAGCGGCGCGTACCAGTTCAACCCGGACAGCGATTCCGACCGGAAGTGGCCGCAGTACTTCGATGGCAAGGCCGTCTTCGCGGACTGGAACGACAGCCGGTTGTTCTCGGTGCAGCTGAACGACGACCGCAGCAAGGTCGCGGACGTCTCCCGGATGCTCGGGGACCTGGACTTCATCCGCCCGCACGCGCTGCAGTTCGGGCCGGACGGAGCGCTCTATGTGATCGAGTGGGGGAGCGGGTTCGGCGGTAACAACGCCGACTCCGGCATCTACCGGATCGACTATGTGCAAGGGAACCGGGCACCGATCGCGCAGTTCAGCACCGACAAGACGTCAGGTCCGGCGCCGCTGACGGTGGCGTTCGACTCGACCGGTTCGCGAGATCCCGACGGGCAGCCGATCACGCTGGCCTGGGACTTCGACGGGAACGGGACGACTGACAGTACCGAGGCCAAGCCGACGTACACCTATGCCTCCCCAGGCGTCTTCGCGGCCCGGCTGACGGTGACCGATCCGGACGGCCGGACGGCAGTCTCCAACCGCACGATCACCTCGGGCAACACCGCCCCGACGATCACGGTCGAGGCTCCGGTCGACGGCGGGTTCTTCGACTTCGGCGACACCGTCCGCTACAAGGTGACCGTCACCGATCCGGAGGACGGCACGATCGACTGCAACGATGTCGTCACCCAACCGGCCCTCGGGCACGACGAGCACGCGCACGGGTACGAGCAGTACCACGGGTGCGAGGGGGTCTTCCCGCTGCCGGGTGACGAGGGCCATGTCGGCGCGAACATCTTCGGCATCGTGACCGTCACGTACACCGACAAGGGTGCTCCTGGCACGGGCAAGATCACCACCCAGAAGGTGGTTCAGCTCCAGCCGAAGACCCGCGAGGCGGAGTACTTCAACGAGACCGGCGGGCCGGGTGACGCTCCTGGCGTGCGGACCGAGGACACCGGTGACTCAGCCGGCGGTGGGAAGAACATCGGCTTCATCGAGGACGGCGACTGGTGGGGCTGGAAGCCCACCAACCTGACAGGGATCGAGGAGATCCAGTTGAGGGCGGCGTCGCCTGACCTGGGTGCGACCGTGCAGGTGCGACAGGGGTCACCGACCGATGGTCCGGTGGTGGCGACCATCCAGGTCACACCGACCGGTGGTTGGCAGACGTACGGCGACTTCACCGGCGCGGTCAGTGGAGCCTCGCTGACCAGCGGTCCGCTGTACTTCGTCAAGACGACGGGGCAGCTGAACGTCAACTGGGTCAAGTTCCTCGGCCAGGGCGTCACGGACAATCAGCGCCCGAACGTGACGGCGACCGCATCTGTTGCCCAGGGCAAGGCTCCGCTGAAGGTGGACTTCACCTCGGCGGCGACCGATCCCGAGGGCGACCTGCCGTTGACCTACGCCTGGAGCTTCGGCGACGGCGCCACGGCGACGGGTGCATCCGTCAGCCACACCTACACCGTCGCCGGCACGCACACGGCAACCGTCACGGTGACGGACGCACGCGGCGCAGCCGGTACTGCGAAGATCCCGATCAAGGTGGATTCGCCGGCGACGCCGACCTGTCTGACCGGTCGTTCTGACGGATTCGACGGTACTGCGGTCGACACCGGCCGGTGGGACTCCATTGTCCGAGGCAACCAGGAACTTGCTGTCAGCAACGGCAACCTGGTGCTGCCGTTGACGGCGACGGACATCTACGGAACCGGCAACACCGGGACGCCGAACATCGTGCTGCAGCCGCTGCCCGCGGGCGGTTGGCAGGCGACGGCGAAGTTGACGCTGGAGGCGCGACTCGCTTACCAGCAAGCCGGGTTGATCGTCTACGGCGATGACGACAACTACGCCAAGATGGTGCTGCAGGGCCGGTCGACCGGTGCCGCGTCGGCGAATGACCGGATCTTCCAGTTCATCCGGGAGGAAGCCGGTACGCCGAACGAGGTGGCTGCCTCGAACACCGCCAACCTCGGAGCGGCGTACCCGGACACCGTCTGGGTGCGGTTCACCAGCGACGGCGCGAACCTGAAGGCTGCTTACAGCTCCGACGGCGCGACCTTCACGGAGATGCCGGAAACGAAGAGTCTGGCGGGGATCACCAACCCGCGCATCGGTCTCTTCGGTCTGGCCAACCGGACCGAGGCACTGCCGATCTCGGCGTCGTTCGACTACTTCAGCATCACGCCGGACGACACCGCCGAGACCCCGACCCCGGACGACGAGTTCGCCGGTACTGCGCTGGACGCGTGCAGGTGGTCCGCCATCGTGCGGCCCGACCCGGCGGCGTACAGGGTGACCGGGGGAGCGGCCGAGATCGACACCAGCAACGGTGACATCTACCAGGGCACCGCCACGAACCCGAAGAACCTGCTGCTGCAGCCGGCTCCCGACGGTGACTGGACGGTCGAGACGAAGGTGGACGCGTCCTCGTTCAACGAGGCGTTCCAGCAGGCCGGATTGATGGTGTACGCCGATGACGCGAACTACGTGAAGCTGGATTTCCTGACCACGAACGCCACCGGTTCGGCGGTGACTCGAGGGATCGAGCTCCGCAGCGAAGTGGCGAACGCGATCGTCCAGCCCGCGCCGAACGCATCGCCTGCGCCCACCCAGGGCGTCTGGCACCTCCGGCTGGCCAAGGCGGGGTCGACCTTCACCGGGTCGTACAGCGCCGACGGCGTCACCTGGACCGCACTGCCCGCGGTGACGAACACCGCGCTCAGTTCGGCCAGCTTCGGGGTCTACGCCTTCGGGGTGGACCAGGCCGCGTCGAAGACCGCCAAGTTCGACTACTTCAAGATCGTCCGGGACACGGTGGCGCCGCAGGTGAACCTGTCGGTGAACCCGTCGGCTCCGTCCGGTCTGAACGGTTGGTGGACGGACGCGGTCGTCGCGACGGCGATGGCGACGGACAACCAGCCGGGGCAGTTGTACCTGGAGCAGAAGATCGGTGACGGGGACTGGTCGGAGTACACGACTCCGGTCACGCTGTCGGCCGATGGGACGCACACCGTGCAGGTGCGGGCGAGTGACACCGCGGGCAACGTGTCCGAGGCGAAGTCCGTGACGGTCAAGGTGGATCGGACCGCTCCGAAGTCGACCGTCACCGGCCTGGCCAGTGGTGGGAAGCTCGGGGTCGCCTCGGTCATCAGTGTGGCTGCCACCGCGGTGGACGCGCTCTCCGGAGTGGCCGGAGTGACGCTGACCGTCGATGGGAAACCGCTCTCTCCGGCCGGGAAGCTGGACGGTGTCCTGCTCGGTCTGGAAGCGCATGAGCTGGCCGCGACCGCGAAGGACAAGGCCGGCAACACCTCGGTGACGAAGGTGCCGTTCACGGTCACCGCGTCGTACGCCGAGGCGACCAAGCTGGTCGAGCGGTACCGGGTCGCCAGGACGTTGCCGTTGGCAACCGCCGTGGTGATGAAGGTCCAGCTCGCCCTGGCCGAACAACAGCAGAAGAAGGGCCACCCAGCCGTGGCCGCCGTGGCCTTGAACCTGTTCATCGCCAAGGCCCGCACGGTGAGCAACGTCCCGGCCCGCACCCTGCTGACCGCAGTCGGTCAAGACCTCAAGTCGAGGCTCTGACCTCATGAACGTCGCCGTGCGAGAGCGCATCCTGTCCGACGCGGAGAGGCGTACAGGAGCTGCTGTTCCGACGGGGTGGATTCGGCCCCGCCCCTCAGGAACAGCAGAGCGGTCTCGCACGGCCGGCGGGGGACCGGTCCGCCGGTCCTCGTTCCCGGTGCCGCAACCTGCGCTCCGGTCGCGGCACCGGGGACACCACCTATCTGTTGTCTGGAGCAAGGAGTAGACCGTCATGGCTCGACCGATCACCCTGTTCACCGGCCAGTGGGCCGACCTGCCGTTCGAGGAGGTGGCCAGGCTGGCCTCCGAATGGGGGTACGAGGGGCTGGAGATCGCCTGCTGGGGTGATCACCTGGACGTTCGCAAGGCCGCCGAGGACGACGCGTACGTGCGGAACCGGCTGGACATCCTGGAGAAGTACAACCTCAAGGTCTGGACCATCTCCAACCACCTGCTCGGCCAGGCGGTCTGCGACGACCCGATCGACCAGCGGCACGAGGCGATCCTGCCCGCGCACATCTGGGGCGACGGGGAGGCCGAGGGGGTCCGGCGGCGTGCGGCCGAGGAGATGGGCATCACCGCCCGGGCGGCCCGCCGGCTCGGGGTGGACGTGGTGGTCGGGTTCACCGGCTCGTCGATCTGGAAGACGGTGGCGATGTTCCCGCCCGCACCGGCGTCGATGATCGAGGCCGGCTACCTGGACTTCGCCGACCGGTGGAACCCGATCCTCGACGTGTTCGACGAGGCCGGGGTGAAGTTCGCGCACGAGGTGCATCCGTCGGAGATCGCCTACGACTACTGGACGACCACCGCGACGCTGGAGGCGATCGGCCACCGGGAGGCGTTCGGGCTCAACTGGGACCCGAGCCACTTCGTCTGGCAGGACCTCGACCCGGTCGGCTTCCTCTGGGACTTCAAGGACCGGATCTACCACGTCGACTGCAAGGACGCGAAGCGCCAGGTCGGCAACGGCCGCAACGGCCGGATGGGTTCGCACCTGCCCTGGGGCGACCCGCGGCGCGGCTGGGACTTCGTCTCGACCGGCCATGGCGACGTCCCGTGGGAAGCCTGCTTCCGGATGCTCAACACGATCGGCTACACCGGGCCGATCTCGGTCGAGTGGGAGGACGCCGGCATGGACCGGTTGGTGGGCGCCGCCGAGGCCCTCCAGTTCGTCCGTTCCCTGGCCTTCGACCCGCCGACGGCGTCCTTCGACGCAGCCTTCTCCTCCTAACGGTCCTGTGGTGCTGAGGCCCTGCTCACGCCTCAGCACCACAGGGGTCACTCAGATGGTCGGGCGCCCGGGAAGGCGGTAGTTGTCGCCGAGCACCTGACCGCGCTGCGGCTTGTAGAGGTCGAACCCACGTGAGTTGCACTGCAGCCCGCCATTGATGCAATGGCTCACCAGGGCGGCCAGCGTCGGCACGTCCCACGCGTTGAAGAAGTCGTAGTGCCAGGAGTACCCACGTCCGCTGGCGAGCCGGACGTTGGTGACGTCACCGTCCGCGGGGAACGCGATCTTGAACTCCAGCATCGGCACCGGATTCGGGTGACTCGCCGGACAGGCGCCGTTCACCGGATACGCCATGTGGCTCTTGTGATCGGGCGAGTCCAGATGCACACCGTCCCAGCAACTCGGTGCCTGGTAGCGGATGTTGAGCTGGGTCCCGAGCGGACAGTTCGCCGGCAGGTCCCAGTTGTGGGTGCTGTCGCCGCACTCCCAGCCCTCCACGGCGCCGGGCGCCGTACGGAAGGCATCCTGGGTCGCGGTGGGGCTGCCGACGACAAACCGGATGCCCGGCGGGAACGGACGGACGGCCTGGTAGTCCAGGATGCCCGACTTGTAGTAGATGACCTGTGCCCAGGTCTGGATCACCGGCTGGTCGCCCCGGAACATCGTCGGCCACCAGTACGCCGAGAGGTCGTCCGGATTGAGGCAGGTGGTTGCCCCCGGCCCCGGTGCGAGCAGGGAGTCGGTGGTGGTGGCGGCGTTCGTCGTGGTGTTGCCGACGAAGCTGTGTTCGTGCGAGGCGCCCGGCAGGTTCGGGAACACGATCGGGTCGTCGTTCGCACGGTGGTTCACGGTGCAGTTGACCTGGAACTCGTGATGAGTGACCAGGTCGTCCGCCTGCGCCGACGAACCAGCGACGGCCGTCAGCAAGGCGGTGATGGTGAGGGCGGCGGTGCCGCCGGCGAACAGGATCTTTCTCTTTCTCTTGAACACGGAGCTCCTCCTGTCGGGGGATTCCGCGGGGCGATGGATCGGATACCCGCGGTCGGACCAATCGCGGGAGAGCGCTCTCTGAAACAGCCTCGATCCGGCCGCCCGAGGTGTCAAGGGCTGCGCGGTTCCGGAACCGGCTGAGCGTGACGAGGCATTGACAACCGGCTGATCGGGCCGCGACCATCAGCTCGCGAGAGAGCGCTCTCTGAGCTTTCTCGGCCAGCTGTGCTGTCCGCCCCCTCTGCACACAGCGAAGGAGTTACCCGATGAACTTCGCGACCCGCCCGGCGATCGCTGCCGCGTCCGCGATCGCCCTGCTGCTCGGCGGCGCCGTCCTGACGGCGCAACCCGCGCAGGCCGCCACCCTCTTGTCGCAGGGCCGCCCGGTGACGGCCTCGTCCTCGGAGGGCGCCGGTACGCCGGCAACCGCCGCGGTCGACGGTGATCCGACCACGCGATGGTCCAGCGTCTTCAGCGATCCGCAATGGCTCCAGGTGGATCTCGGCGCCGCCGCGGACATCAGTCAGCTCGTGCTGCGCTGGGAGGCGGCGTACGCCACTGCCTACCGGATCGAGGTGTCCGCCGACGCGCAGACCTGGAGCCGGGTCTACAGCACCACCACAGGTCAGGGCGGCACGGAAACCCTGCAGGTGAACGGCAACGGACGCTACGTCCGGTTCTACGGCACGCAGCGAGCCGGCGGCTACGGCTACTCGCTGTGGGAGTTCGAGGTGCACGGCACGCCTGGTTCCGGCCCACCACAGGGCGCTGGGACTGTGCAGATCACCGGTAGTCAGGGCAACTGGCAACTACAGGTCAACGGTGCGCCGTACCAGGTGAAGGGTCTGACTTGGGGGCCGCCGGCAACGGCCGCGGCCGAGCACCTGCCGCAACTGCGGTCGATCGGTGTCAACACTGTGCGGACCTGGGGAACCGATGCCGGGTCCAAGCCGCTCTTCGATGCGGCGGCGGCCAACGGCATCCGCGTGATCGCCGGTTACTGGCTCCAACCTGGTGGTGGACCCGGAAGCGGTGGCTGCGTCAACTACGTGACCGATGCGGCCTATAAGGACACGATGCTCGGCGAGATCCGGCGCTGGACCACGGAGTACAAGGATCATCCCGGTGTGCTGCTGTGGAACGTGGGCAACGAGTCGGTTCTGGGGCTGCAGAACTGCTACTCCGGCGCCGAGCTCGAGCAGCAGCGGATCGCCTACGCCACCTTCGTCAACGATGCCGCGAAGGCGATCCACGCGATCGATCCGAACCACCCGGTCACCTCGACGGACGCGTGGACCGGTGCCTGGCCGTACTTCGCGCGCTACTCGCCCGACCTCGATCTGCTGGCGGTGAACTCGTACGGGCATGTCTGCCAGGTGAAGCAGGACTGGATCAACGGCAACTACACGAAGCCCTACATCCTGACCGAGGGCGGTCCCGCCGGTGAGTGGGAGGTGCCGAACGACGCGAACGGAGTACCGGACGAGCCCACTGATCTCCAGAAGCGGGACGGCTATCTCGCGGCCTGGAACTGCATCACGGGACACGCGGGTGTCGCTCTGGGAGCCACGTTGTTCCACTACGGCACCGAGAACGACTTCGGTGCGGTCTGGTTCAACCTGACCCCGGGCGGCGATAAGCGGCTCTCGTACTACGCGGTCCGGCAGGCCTACGGTGGTCCGTCGGGCGGCAACACCTCGCCGGTGATCACCAACATGACACTCAGCCGTACTACGGACGTCCCGGCCGGCGGAACCATCTCCGTGAATGTGAGCGCGAGTGATCCCGACGGGGACCAGTTGACGCATGAGTTCAAGGTCGGCGGCAAGTACATCGACAACAGTTCGGCTCTGGTGACCACGCCGTCGTCGGGTGGGAACGGGACATTCACCGTGACCGTGCCGCAGCGGTTGGGCGTCTGGAAGCTGTACGACTACGTGCGCGACGGCCGTGGCAATGTGGGGATCGAGACCCGCTCGTTCCGGGTGGTCGCGCCACCGGTCGAGGGGACCAATGTGGCTCGCGGCCGGCCCGCGACCGCCTCGTCGTACCAGCAGGTGGGAAACGGTGCCCCGTTCCCGCCGTCGAACGTCACCGATGGCAACAACACGACCCGTTGGGCGAGCGACTGGGCGGATCCGCAGTGGGTGCAGGTCGATCTCGGGCAGGTGACGTCGTTCGACCGGATCCAGCTGATCTGGGAAGGCGCTTTCGCCCGTTCTTACCGGGTGGAGGTTTCCGACGACGGGACCGCTTGGAGAGCGCTCTACAGCACCGCTGACGGCAACGGTGACGTCGACGATCTGACGGTCGGCGGGTCCGGACGGTATGTGCGGCTCACCGGGACGCAACGAGGTACCGGCTTCGGCTACTCCCTCTACGAGTTCGGGATCTACCGGCGCTGATTTCACCTGTGGACAAAGGAGAGGGGACTGCTCGTTGACAGAGATACGATCCGGTGCCATGACGCAGCCGGCCCCGAACCCCACCCCCACCCTGGAAGATGTCGCCAGGGTGGCGGGTGTTTCGCGGGCCACCGCGTCTCGCGTCATCAATGGCGTGCCCACCGTCGACCCGAAGATGTGCGCCAAGGTGAACGCGGCCGTGAAGAAGACCGGCTACCAGCCGAACTCCGCGGCCCGTTCCCTGGTGACCCGCAAGACCGGATCCATCGCGCTGGTGATCTCCGGCTCGGACGGTTCCGCCGAGCAGGTCTTCGGCGATCCGTTCTTCGGCCGGGTCACCGGGGGAGTGGTCAAACACCTGCGCACGGAAGGGATCCACCCCACGCTGGTGCTCGCCGACTCCGACACGGCCCGCCTGGAGGCGGTCGACTACGTACGCCGGGGCAAGGCCGACGGCGCGTTGCTGGTCTCCACCCATGCCGACGACACCTTGCCGGGGTTGTTCGTCGCTGCTGGGTTGCCGGCCGTACTGTTCGCCCGGCCGGGGCTGCCGACGCCGATCAGCTTCGTCGACCTTGCCCACGAGGTCGGTGCCGCCCTGGCCGCGGAACGACTCGTCGCCCGCGGCTGCCGACAGGTCGTCACCATCGCCGGCCCGGCCGACGTACCGGCCGCACAGGACCGGTTGACCGGCTTCCGGCAGGCGATGGCGCGGCACGGCCAGCCGTTCGTCACAGTTGCTTATGGCAACTTCACGATGGAGAGCGGAGAGGCCGCGATGACCGAACTGCTGACCGCTCAGCCTGCTCTCGACGGGGTGTTCGCGGCGAACGACCTGATGGCCGCCGGCGCGCTCCGGGTACTGCGTGAGCATGGCCGGTCGGTCCCCGAAGAGGTGGCCGTGATCGGCTTCGACGACAGCGCCCCGGCCAACGCCAGCCGTCCTCGCCTCACTACCATCGCGCAGCCCATCGAAGACATGGCCGCCGAGATGTCCCGGATGCTCCTCCACCAGATCGCCAACCCCACCGACCC
>NZ_DASRXP010000479.1:0-8981 GCF_035687465.1 Kribbella sp. | reverse complement strand
GTGCGCACTCCGAGGACCTGGACGGCCTGGTCCTACTGGATCTTCCCGACCACGACTCGACCGAGGTGGAGCACCGGCTGATCGTGGATCGCCTGGTGGAACTGGTCGACCTGCTGGTGTGGGTGGTGGACCCGCAGAAGTACGCGGACGCCGCACTGCACAACCGGTACATCAAGCCGTTCGCCTCGCACTCGTCGGTGATGGTGTTCGCGCTGAACCACATCGACAAACTCACCGAGGACCAGCGCAAGAGCTGCCTGAGTGACCTGACCCGCTTGCTGAAGTCGGACGGCCTGAAGAGCCCGACAGTCGTTGCTACCTCTGCTGTGAGTGGGGACGGGCTGGACGAGCTCCGGGACCTGCTGGTCAAGCGGGTCAGCAACAAGCGCGCGGCACGTGAGCGCCTCGCGGCGGACGTGGACCGCGTCTCCGACCGGATGGCCAGTCAGTGCGGCAACGCCAAGACGCCCGAGATCGCCAAGTCCGACATCACCGAACTAGTAGACGCGTTGTCCGAGGCAAGCGGTGTGCCTGTGGTCGTCGACGCAGTACGGCGGTCTTATCTGCAGCGTGCACGGGCAGCCACAGGTTGGCCGGTCACCAAGTGGCTCGGCCGGTTCCGGCCTGATCCGCTGCGGCGACTGCACTTGGAGCAGGTTCCCAGGCAGCAGGGCAAGGCGCTGCGCAAGTCCGCGTCCAACGAGGTGTCGATCGCTCGGTCCTCGTTGCCTGCGGCAACACCAGTGCAGCGTGCCCGGATGGACACTGCGGTTCGCAACATCACCAACAAGGCGGCTGTCGGACTGTCCAGGCCGTGGGCCGACTCAGTCCGTACTGCGATCCGCCGGCGCGAGGAGTCTCTCGGGGACGAGCTGGATCAGGCAGTCGCGCGGACTGACCTCGGAGCCAGTAACAATCCGGGCTGGTGGGGTGCTGCGCGGTTCCTGCAGTGGCTGCTTTTCCTTGTGGCGTTGGGCGGAGCGCTCTGGTTCGCGGCGCTCTTGGTGTTCAAATACCTGGACCTGGAAGACCCGGCGATGCCGGACTGGCAGGGCATCCCCCTGGCGGCGATCATGCTGGTCGGGGGTGTCGTGTTGGGCGTGGCCGTCTCCTTCGGGTGCCGCCTGTTCGCTGCCAACGGCGCCGGCCGACGTTCCCGGCTGGTGGCGAAGGCCCTCCGCACGGAGCTGGAGAAGGTTGCCGACAGCCACGTTGTCGCCCCCGCCCGCGAAGAGCTCGAGGCCTACACCCGCTGCCGCGACCAACTGGCCATCGCCCGCCGCTGACCAGGCCCTACCTGCGAGGTCCGTCAGTCGAGGGAGCCGTCGGGGGAGAAGTGGGCCATCGAGGCCTCGGCGGCGGCGCGGAGCTCCTCTTCGCTGACTAGGCCCGATGCGCGGATCGCCTTGACCCAGGCCTGCACAGAGTGCTCTGAGAACCTCAGCACCTCGGGGGAGTTGGCCATCTCGGCCGGGTCGTCGTCCTCGCCGAGCTGCCCGGTGAGGTAGAGCGCGAGGCCGAGCAGTGCTCCGTCCCAGCCCGGTCCGACATACAGGGCGCCGGCAGGGCCGCCGAAGTCGGCCGGTACGGAGTGGTCCATCTGCAGGTTGGTCGTCTCGTCCGGACCCGGCGTCAACCGGATCTCCACGAAGCTGGTCGGACCGCCGAAGGTGACCTTGAACCGGTCCGGCGGTTCGCACTCGAGGATCTCGCCGCCGGCGTTGCCCTCCAGTTGGAAGCTGCCGCCCACCTTCAGTTCGCCGCTGATCGGCAGGAACCAGCGGCGGATCCGCTCGGGGTCGGTGAGCGCGTCCCAGACGTCCTCGACCTCGGCGGTGTAGCTGCGCTGGAGCACCACCCGGACCTCTTCGCCGGTCTGGCTGACCTGCCGGTGGATCGCGTTGATGTGCTCGACGATGTCGATCACGCTGCCCGTTCCCTTCACCCTCGCCCGCGGCTGGTCCGCCGGTCGACGGGACCAGAGTGCCGCCTTGCACTTATATAAGTCAAGCCTGAGATTTGATTGTCCACAGCTCGCGAAATCGTCCGCCGGTTCGGGGCAGAAGAGGTGCATCTTCTCTGGTGTCAGCACAGATGCGACGGAAGGACAGCTGTGAGAGAAGGGAAGGGAGTGACATGAGCGTCGGTGAGACCTATTTGACCGTGCAGGGCTGGGTCGGCGGCGATGTGCAGTTCAAGGAGGTGGCGGGCGGGGTGGCGCTGGCCTCGTTCCGGCTCGGCTCGACGCCGCGGCAGTACGACCGGGCCAAGGGATCGTGGGTCGACCGGCCGACCACCTGGTACACGGTGGAGTGCTGGCGCACGCTGGCCCAGAACGTCTTCGACTCGGTGTACCGGGGTCAACCGGTGGTGGTGTCCGGCCGGCTGAAAACCACCGAGTGGACCGAGGAGGGCGGCGAGACCCGGCAGCGGACGGTCCTGGACGCGTTCTCCGTCGGCCACGACCTCACGCGGGGGACCGCGAAGTTCGCCAAGAACGCGCGGCAGGCCTTGGCGGTTGCGGGCGATTCGCTCGACCAGGAGATGCGGGACCTTTCCCCTCGGGCGGAGACCAGCGGTCCGGTGGGCGACGACTTCTATCTCCCGGATGAGTTCGCATCGGACGCGGGCCAGCCGACGCCGGTGGGAGCGGCGACGCCTGCGGGAGAGTCGACGGGATCCGATCAGGAGCAGGACGCCGAGCGGCAGGCGGCCTGACCGCACCCGATGAGCACCCACTGGCTCCCGGCCGGTTTCCCGGGCGGGCTCCGGTTGGGAGTCAGTGGGCCGGACCGCATAGGCTCTGAGGCATGGCGGAATTCATCTACACCCTTCGCAACGTCCGGAAGGCGCACGGGGACAAGGTCGTTCTCGACAATGTCACCCTGAACTTCCTGACCGGCGCGAAGATTGGCGTGGTCGGGCCGAACGGCACCGGCAAGTCCTCCCTGTTCAAGATCATGGCAGGGCTCGATCAGCCCTCGAACGGTGAGGCCAGGCTGGCCGAAGGTGCGACGGTCGGGATCCTGCTGCAGGAACCGCCGCTGACCGAGGGCAAGACCGTGCTGGAGAACGTGGAGGAGGGGGTCGGCGACACCAAGGCGAAGCTGGACCGCTTCAACGAGATCTCCGCCGAGCTGGCCGATCCGGACGCGGACTACGACACGCTGCTGGCCGAGATGGGTGATCTGCAGACCGAGCTGGACCACCGCAACGCCTGGGACGTGGACGCTCAGCTCGAGCAGGCGATGGACGCGCTGCGGTGCCCGCCGCCGGACGCGATCGTGGACACCCTGTCCGGTGGTGAGCGTCGCCGGGTGGCGCTGTGCAAGCTCCTGTTGCAGCAGCCCGACCTGCTGCTGCTCGACGAGCCCACCAACCACCTGGACGCGGAGTCCGTGCTCTGGCTGGAGCAGCACCTGCAGAAGTACCCGGGTGCCGTCCTGGCGATCACCCACGACCGGTACTTCCTGGACAACGTGGCCGAGTGGATCCTGGAAATGGACCGCGGCAAGACCTACGGGTACGAGGGCAACTACTCGAAGTACCTGGAGACCAAGCAGGAGCGGCTCGTGGTCGAGGGCCGCAAGGACGCGAAGCGGCAGAAGATCCTGGAGCGCGAGCTCGAGTGGGTCCGGTCGAACGCGAAGGCGCGGCAGACCAAGAGCAAGTCCCGGCTCGCCCGGTACGAGGAGCTCGCGGCCGAGGCCGAGCGTTCCAAGAAGCTGGACATCGACGAGATCAACATCCCGGCGGGCCCGCGACTGGGCAGCACCGTGCTGGAGGCCGTCAAGCTGGAGAAGGGCTTCGGCGATCGCAAGCTGATCGACAGCCTGAGCTTCTCGCTGCCGCGGGCCGGCATCGTCGGCGTCGTCGGCCCGAACGGCGTCGGCAAGTCGACGCTGTTCCGGATGATCGTCGGCGAGGAGACCCCGGACAACGGCACCCTCCGGCTCGGCGACACGGTCCGGATCTCGTACGTCGACCAGTCGCGCGGCGGTCTGGACCCGAAGAAGACCGTCTGGGAGATGGTGTCGGACGGCCTCGACTACATCAAGGTCGCGAACTTCGAGATGCCGAGCCGCGCGTATGTGGCGTCGTTCGGGTTCAAGGGGCCGGACCAGCAGAAGCCGACCGGGGTCCTGTCCGGCGGTGAGCGGAACCGGCTGAACCTGGCGCTGACGCTGAAGATGGGCGGCAACCTGCTGCTGCTCGACGAGCCGACCAACGACCTGGACGTCGAGACCCTGCAGTCGCTGGAGGATGCGCTGCTGGAGTTCCCGGGCTGCGCCGTGGTGATCTCCCACGACCGGTGGTTCCTGGACCGCGTCGCCACCCACATCCTGGCCTGGGAAGGCACCGACGACGACCCGTCCCAGTGGTTCTGGTTCGAGGGCAACTTCGCCGCCTACGAAGCGAACAAGATCGAACGCCTCGGCGCCGAAGCGGCTCGCCCCCACCGGGTCACCTACCGCAAGCTGACCCGCGACTAGAGCCCATAACTAGAGCTTGGGCTTGGTCGACTTGCCGTCGAGCCAGAGGGTGTCGGACTCGTCGCGGTGGACCCCGGTGCTGCCGACGTGCTTGTCGCCGATCTTCGGGCCGTTCTTGATCACGTACACGAGTGCCATCGCATGGCCGCGGCCGAGGTCGTAGTCCTCCTTCAGCCAGTCCACAACGGCGTTGGCCTTGGTGTCCGGCCCCTCGAATCCACGCTCGCGCGCCAACTCGACCAGCTGCCGAGGGGTCAGGCCTGTCTTCTCTTCGATCTTGTCGAGGTATGCCTGGAAGGACATCGGTAGCACCTTTCACCAGCAGTCCGCGGACCGCGCCGTTGTCGGCGCCCGATCGGCCGCCTCACCAGAGCGTCGGGCGGGCCCTCCCGATTTCGACACCCTCACAGATCCTGGACTGTCTGGGCCTCCGCGACGGCGTCGCTGAAGAAGGCCTGGATGGTCTGGAGTTCGGTGTCGGTGCGGGTGGCCAGGACGGACTGGATGCGCCGGCCCTGTTCGGCGTACAGGGGGGCCAGCTTTTCCTGGATCGCCTCGACGGACGGGGTGACCAGGACCTTGCGGCGGTCGGTCGGGTCCGACTGGCGGGTGATCAGGCCGAGGCCCTCGAGGCGGTCGATGACGCCGGTGACGGTCCCTGAGGTGAGTCCTGTGTGCTCGGTGAGCTGCCGCGGCGTGAGCGGGCCGTAGGTCTGCAGCAGCGTCATGAACTGGGAGTCGCTCGCGCCCAGACCGAGCTTGGCCGAGACCGCGTGGTTGAACAGGATCACGTCGGCGATGAACCGCACGAGCTGCTGCTGCAGTTCGGCGGCGACTTCTTCTCTGGCACTCATCACAGACCTCTCCAAGGTGCTGGCTTGATTTTCTCTCGGAACTCCAAGATACTCGGATCAACGAGATACTTGTAGATCCGAGACAATCTTAGAGGGGATCGACCCCGACGGGAGCCGGGCCCTGCACGCACTCCTGCCGAAGGACCTGTACGACACGTTTGTGGCGACCAGGGCCCGCGACCCGAAGTACTTCAACATGCTGACCGAGGACCTGAAGGAGGTCCTTTCGTTCGACCTCCCGCCCTCGACCGACCCGGTGGAGAGCGAGAAGTCGATCAGTAGGATGACGCTTCGCCAGGTGCTGCTGACCGGCCTGGACGACGTGGTCGAGTTCGGCAAGGAGTTCGTTCGCTTCGAGCAGCACGCCGACAGCGTCACGGCGTACTTCGCTGACGGTTCGCAGGCGACTGGTGATCTGCTGGTGGCGGCTGATGGCTCCGGATCCGGGGTACGCCGGCAGTACCTGCCGCAGGCGAAGACTGAAGAGACCGGGATCATCGCGATCGCGGGGAAGCTGCCGATCACCGAGGAGAGCGCGAAGCTGATCTCGCCGAAGGTGTTCGAGGGCATCTCGATCGTGACCGCACCGCACGGGTTCAGCTGCATCCTGCACGTGATGGAGTTCCAGTGGGACCGCGACGGTCAGGTCAAGCAGGGGATCGGCGGGAGCACCGAGGAACTGATCCGGCAGTGGCCGGGGCTGCAGTTCGACAACACCCGCGACTACATCAACTGGGGGCTCTCGGCCTCGGCGGACAAGCTCCCGGCGAACGTGATGGAGTTGCGCGGCCAGGAGCTGATCGACCTTGCCCTGCGGGTGACGCCCGATTGGCACCCGAACCTGCGCAGGTTGTTCGAGTTGGCCGATCCCGGGACGTGCTTCCCGATCGACATCTGGACCTCTGTGCCGCTGGAGCCTTGGCAGAGCAGCAACGTCACGCTGATCGGGGATGCGATCCACACGATGACGCCGGGCCGCGGGGTCGGCGCCAACACCGCTCTGCGGGATGCGCTGGCGCTGTGCCGCAACCTGATCGAGGTTCGCGACGGCAGGGCTGAGTTGCTGGAGGCAATCAGTCGGTACGAGTCGAAGATGATCGAGTACGGCTTCGACGCGGTGATCAAGTCGCGGCAGCAGATGAGTGCTGACGACCCGATCCACAAGCCGGTGATCGGCCGGGTCGTGCTCGCGGGGATGCGGACGGCGATGCGGACGGTCAACCATCTTTCGCCGCTGAAGCGTCGGATGCGGGACTCCATGCTGACGTACCGCGGTGCCGAGCGGGACGAGGAAGAGTTCGTCATCAGCCCGGCGGCGAACGGACATCCGAACTACTCGTGAAGCGTGCGTCAGCCGACCGCTTTGTTCTGGCCGGCACCCCAGGCGCCGATGGCCATCATTGCCACCGCTACCAGGAGTGCTGCCAGGGAGGCGTTCCAGCTGTTTGTCGCGTCCCGCAGAGCGCCTAGCGTGAAGGGACCGGCGGCGCCGATCAGGTAACCGGCCGACTGGACTGTGCCGGAGAGTTCGCGGGCGACGTCGGAGGTTCTTGCTCGGAGCACGATCAGGGCTAATGCCAGGGCGATCGCGGCGCCTTGGGCTAGGCCGGCCAGGACCGACCAGAGTAGGTAGAGGTCGGGTGCTACAAGCAGGCCGACTACGCCGACTGCCCAGAAGGCGCAGACGATTAGAGCGAGCGTCCGCTGGTCTGTGAGGCGTGCTGCCAGGGTTGGCATCACCAGGGCGGAGGCGATGCCGAGCAGGTTGAAGAGGGAGAGCGCAAGGCCGGCCTGCTGTGCGCTAACGCCGTGGTCGCGCAACAACGCCGGCAGCCAAGCCAGTACGGCGTAGTAGGCGAGCGACTGTGCGCCCATGAACAACGCCAGAGCCCAGGTAACCCAAGACCGACGAACACTGACAGGTTCCCGTACGCCGGCGCTGGGGTCGGGCGAGTGCCCGGTCTGAGGGGTAGTAGCGGGTTGCCCGGGCGTGCTGGTGGTGGGAGAGGCGCTGAGGCAAGTGGTGGAGTTGGCGGGCCGTAGTACTAGGAAGGTCCAGGTGGTGGCGGCTAGGAGGGCGGGGGCTGCCCAGATGAAGAGGGCGCCGTGCCAGCCGAGGCCGGCTGTTGCTAGAGGGGTGCTGATGGCGGCGGCTACGGCGGCGCCGCCGATGAGGGAGGCGGTGTAGAGGCCGGTTGCTAGGCCGACGGCGTGCTCGGAGCGGCCGGCTAGGTGCTCCTTCACCAGGGGCGGGGTGAGGACGTTGCCGACGGTGATGGCGGTGCCTAGCAGGAAGGTGCTGGCGAAGAACCAGGCTGCTGTTGGGAGCAGACGCAGGGCGCAGGCTGCTGCTAGTACGAGCATTGCGAGCACGATTGCTCGGTCGCTGCCTAGGCGTCTGCCGAGCGCGGCGCTTGCAGCTGACAGAGCGCCGAAGCAGAGGACCGGCAGCGTGGTGAGGAGACCGGCGGCGCTCCGGGACAATCCCAGGTCGGCCCGGATGTCTGGCAGTAGTGGCGAGACCGCGGCGATGCCGGCCCGAAGGTTGAATGCCACCAGGACGATCGCAATCACCGCCGCGAGCGGAGTTGGCCCGACGGGTTTTGAGGGATTCATTCAGCCGGCTCTGGGCTCACCCGGACGTCGAGTAGCAAGGGATGACGTCGGGCTGCCAGCGAGGGTAGGACCTCGTCGAGGGTGTCGAGCAGTGTGGCGTGGTCCCTGATCCGGAGCGATGGGCAGCCGAGCGAGGTCGCGATTCCTGCAACGTCGACGTCGAAGCCAGGCCACGGAGCATTGCCTCCGGCGGCTTGTGCCAGTTGGTCCATGACTGCGTAGCCGCCGTTGCTCAGGACAACGAACAGTACGCCGCAGTCGTACTTCGCGGCGCTCCACAGGGCATGGATGCCGTACAGCGACGAGCCGTCACCCACCACGGCGACGACCGGGCGGGTGGGATCACCCATTCGCAAACCAGTTGCTGCAGGCAATGCGAAGCCGAGCCCGCCCATTGCGGCGCTGACGAATCCCCGCGGCGCCCGCGCCGGAATCAACCGATGCAGATCAGGCCGGCTCGACGGGGACTCCTCTACCAACACCACATCCGCAGGCAACCGCTCGGCCAGCGCCGCAAACACATGCACAGCCCGCAACGCCTCGCCCGGGCCGGGGGCCCGGACATTGCGCTCACTCGGTAGGGCGGAGGCGGCCGGTGATCGTCCCGCGCCAGCGG
The DNA here is from genome assembly GCF_035687465.1 of Kribbella sp. Lineage (NCBI taxonomy): Bacteria > Bacillati > Actinomycetota > Actinomycetes > Propionibacteriales > Kribbellaceae > Kribbella > Kribbella sp. Next base: position 402 of record NZ_DASRXP010000479.1, on the reverse strand, counting down.
CCTCGCCGGGTAGACGTTCCGCTTCGGCCTCTGCGGCCTCGCCGGGTTTAGGTTCGTGGCGGCGGATTAGTTCTGTTAGGCGGGCGCAGGTTGGGGCGGGGGCGGATATGGCGCTGAGGTTGGCGGCGCTGTGGTGGGCGGTGTCGGGGTCGTCTGAGATGACGATCACCGTGGTGCCTGGGGTTACCAGGGGGCCTGGTTCGTAGGGGTATTGGCGGAAGGCGGGTGCTCCGACGACCAGGACTACGTCGTACGGGGTGAGGGTTTTGCGTAAGGAGGTGCGGTCCGCGGGGAGGTGGCCGGCGAAGGCGGGGTGGTCTTGGGGAAAGCCGGCTCGGGCGCCGAACGCCTCTTGCCAGACAGGGCAGCCGAGTCGTTCGACCAGGGTGATGAGGGCCTGCC
>NZ_DASRXP010000478.1:0-8949 GCF_035687465.1 Kribbella sp. | reverse complement strand
GCAAGCACCTGCTCTTCACTCCCGGGATCTACCACCTCACCGACACCATCCGGGTCACCCGCGCCAACACCGTCGTACTGGGTCTCGGCCTCGCGACCCTGACCCCGGACACGGGGAAGGCAGCGATCAGCGTCGCGGACGTGGACGGCGTGAAGCTGGCGGGCTTCCTGGTCGACGCGGGTCCGGTGAACTCGCCGGTGCTGATCGAGATCGGCCCGGCCGGCTCCACGGCCAACCACGCGGCCAACCCGACCTCGCTGCACGACGTGTACGCGCGGATCGGCGGCGCGCATGTCGGCAAGGCGACCGTGAGCGTGCGGGTGAACAGCAACAACGTGATCGGCGACCACCTCTGGCTGTGGCGCGGCGACCACGGTGACGGGGTCGGCTGGACCGTGAACACGGCGGCCAACGGGCTTGTTGTCAACGGCAACAACGTCACCATGTACGGGCTGTTCGTCGAGCACTACCAGGAGTACGAGACGCTCTGGAACGGCAACGGCGGCCGCACGTACTTCTACCAGAACGAGTTCCCGTACGACGTGCCGAACCAGGCCGGCTGGACGAGTGGCGGCGGCAACCAGGGCTGGGCGTCGTACAAGGTCGCGAACACTGTGACGACCCACGAGGCGTGGGGAGTCGGCAGTTACTCGTTCTTCAACGTCAATCCGGCGATCGTGGTGTCGCGCGCATTCGAGGTGCCCGACACCGCGGGGGTCCGATTCCACGACCTGGTCTCGGTCTCCCTCGGCGGTGTCGGCACCATCAACAACGTCATCAACAACACCGGCGGAGCCGCCAACCTCGCCACCCAGCAACGCTACGTCGTCAACTACCCCTGACAGACGCTCGGATGCCCCCTGTATCTGATACTCAGGGGGCATCCGACCTAGGGGAGAAGCTGTGACCGAGAAGACGACCGGCTATGCACCGGTCAACGGACTGGAGATGTACTACGAGGTCCACGGCGAGCGCGGTACTCCGCTGCTCCTGCTGCACGGGGGATTGTTCGACATCGAGCAGCAGTTCGGGGAGGTGCTGCCGAGTCTGGCCGAGAACCGCCAGGTGATCGCGGCCGACTTCCAGGCCCACGGGCGGACCAACGACATCGACCGCCCGCTGGGCACCGAGGCGCTGGCCTCCGACGTCATCGGCCTGCTCGAGCACCTGGGGGTCGAGAAGGTCGACGTCTTCGGCTTCAGCGTCGGCGGTGCGGTCGCGCTGCACCTGACGATCCGCAACCCGGAGCTGATCCGGAAGGCGGTCATCTCCTCGGTGTCCTACCACCCTGACGGCGATCGGCCGGAGAACGCCGCGGTGGGGGAGATGAAGGTCGAGATGATCGCCGGTACGCCGATGGAAGCGGCGTACCTGGCCAAGTCGCCGCATCCGGACCTCGAGCACCTGCAGGTTCTGCTCGACAAGCTCGGCGGCTACGACCGAGGTGCCAACGGCTGGTCCGACGACGACATCCGGGGGATCGCGGCGCCGACCCTGATCACGGTCGGCGACAACGACGCGGTGAAGCTGGAGCACGCGGTGAAGTTCGCCCAGCTCCGGGGCAGCGACGTCAACGGCGACTTCGTCGGGGTCCCGGCCTCCCAGCTCGCGGTGTTCCCCGGGACGACCCACTTCTTCGGCATGGCTCGCACCAACCTCGTCAGCGACGTCGTCATCACGTTCCTCGACGCGCCGATGCCTTAAGCGCTCGTCAGCGCCTTCCGGATCCGTTTGTCGGACACCGGGTACGGCGTTCCGAGGGTCTGCGCGAAGAGGCTGATCCGGAGTTCCTCGAGCATCCAGCGGACCTCGAGGAGCTCCGGACTCGGGTACTTGCCGGTCGGTACCGCACGCAGGCGTTTCTGGTACTCGTCGGTCAGCATCTGCACGATCGCCATCCCGGAGCGGTCGCGCATCGCGTTGGCGCCGATCTTGTCCAGCCGCTGCTCGATCCCGCGCAGGTAGCGGACCAGATCGGGCAGCCGCTTCGCGCCGGCCTCGGTGATGAAACCGCGGTGCACCAGCCCTTCCAGCTGACCTCGGACGTCGGACAGCGCGGCGAGCAGGGCCGGACTCGATGCCCGGGAGATCTGCTTGTCCACCGTGCGGGCGTGAGCCAGTACCTGCTCGACCTGTTGCAAGATCGTCAGCACGGTATCGGCGAGATCTGAGCGGACGGCATCGCGGAGTACAGAGAACGCTGTGAGGTTCCAGGCAGGTGCGTTGGCCCCCGCCATCAACTGGTCGACGGCCGCGGAGATCGCGTCGTCCAGCAGATCACCGACATTGCGGTGCGGACCGGCCATCAGTGTCATCTTCTGCTGGTTCGTCAGGTTGCGCTGCACTACATCGATGACGGAGGGCATCGTCAGCAGCAACAGTTTGCGGGTGCCGTTCCACATCGCGGCGGCCTGGTCGCGCTCGGTCTCCTGCAGCCGGATCGCCACGGTCTTGCCCTCGTCGACCAGGGCCGGGTAGCCCGCCACGGTCAGACCGTTGCGGTGCTCGGAGAAACTGCGCGGCAGGTCGCCGAAGGTCCAGTCGGTCAGTCCGGATCGCTCCAGACCACTGACCGCCTTCGACGCGACCTGGGAGATGGCGGCCGTCGTCTTGGGCTTCAACCGTTGCTTCAGCGCCGCGAGGTCCTTGCTCTCGGCCACGGTCTTGCCCTGGTCGTCGACCACCCGGAACGTCATCCGCAGATGCTCCGGCACCCGGCTCCAGTCCCAGTCCTCCGGCTCGATCAGCACGTCCCGCAGCGACCGCAGCTCGCGGGCCATCGCGTCGGTGAGCGGCCCCGACGACGCGTCGAGGTGCGGGAGGATCTGCCGGGCATGGTCCGGGGCCGGCACGATGTTGCGCCGGATTGCCTTGGGCAACGACTTGATCAGGGTGGTGACGAGCTCCTCGCGGAAGCCCGGCACGCTCCACTCGAAGCCGTCGGCCGTCACCTGGTTCAGCACCAGCAGCGGCAGGTGCACGGTGACGCCGTCCGCGTCGGTGCCCGGCTCGAAGGCGTAGGTGAGGTCGAAGGTCATCCCGTTCTGGGTCCAGCTGACCGGGAAGTCCTCCTCCTTCACCTCGGCACCTTCGCGCACCACCAGGGACCGCTCGAAGTCGAGCAGGTCGGGGTCGCGTTGCCGGGCCTTCTTCCACCAGGTGTCGAAGTGCGTCCCGGTGACGACCTCGGAGCCGATCCGCTCGTCGTAGAAGGCGAACAGGGTCTCGTCGTCGACCAGCAGATCGCGGCGCCGGGTACGTTCCTCCAGCTCCTCGACCTCCTCGATCAGCTTGCGGTTCTCGTGGAAGAACTTGTGGTGGGTGTCCCAGTCGCCCTCGACCAGCGCGTGCCGGATGAACAGCTCGCGGGAGACCTCCGGATCGACCTTGCCGTAGTTGACCTTGCGCCGGGCCACGATCGGTACGCCGTACAGGGTGACCTTCTCGTACGCCATCACGGCGCCGGCCTTGCGTTCCCAGTGCGGCTCGGAGTAGCTGCGCTTGATCAGGTGTGGGGCGAGGTCCTCGGCCCACTCGGGCTCGATCTTGGCGTTGACGCGCGCCCAGAGCCTGGAGGTCTCGACGAGTTCGGCGGCCATCACGAACTGCGGTGGCTTCTTGAACAGGCCGGAGCCGGGGAAGATGGCGAATTTGGTGCCGCGGGCACCGAGGTACTGGTGCTGGTTCGCGGGATCCTTCATGCCCAGGTGGGACAGCAGGCCGGACATCAGGGAGACGTGCACGCTCTGCGGATCGGCGGCCTCGCCCGAGTTCAGGGTGACGCCGATCTGCGCGGCGACCTGGCGGAGTTGGGCGAAGATGTCCTGCCATTCGCGGACCCGGAGGTAGTTCAGGTACTCGCTGCGGCACATCCGGCGGAACTGGTTGCCGGACAGGTCCTTCTGCTGCTTCTTCAGGTAGTTCCACAGGTTGAGGAAGCCGAGGAAGTCCGAGTTCGGGTCGCGGAAGCGGGCGTGCTGCTGGGTCGCCTGGGCCTCGGCGTCGGTGGGTCGCTCGCGCGGGTCCTGGATGGACAGCGCGGACGCGATCACCATCACCTCGCGGACGCAGCCGTGTTTGTCCGCCTCGACGATCATCCGGGCCAGGCGCGGGTCGAGCGGGATCTGGGCCAGTTGCCGGCCGACCGGGGTCAGGCGGCGGTTGCGATCGGCGGCGCGGGCCGAGTCGATGGCGCCGAGCTCGGTCAGCAGTTGCAGGCCGTCGGAGATGCTGCGGTTGTCGGGCTCGTCGATGAACGGGAAGGCGGCGATGTCGCCGAGCCCGATCGAGGTCATCTGCAGAATGACCGAGGCGAGGTTGGTGCGCAGGATCTCGGGGTCGGTGAACTCGGGTCGGCCGTCGAAGTGCTCCTCGGAGTACAGGCGGATGCAGATGCCGTCGCTGGTCCGGCCGCAGCGGCCCTTGCGCTGGTTCGCGCTGGCCTGGGAGACCGGCTCGATCGGCAGGTGCTGGACCTTCGTGCGGTGCGAGTACCGGCTGATGCGAGCGGTGCCGGGGTCGATCACGTACTTGATACCGGGCACGGTCAGCGACGTCTCGGCGACGTTGGTGGCGAGCACGATCCGCCGGCTCGAACCGTGCGACTGGAACACCCGGTGCTGCTCGGCGTTCGACAGGCGCGCGTAGAGCGGGAGGACCTCGGTGTTGCGCAGGTGGTGATCATTGAGAGCGTCGGCGGTGTCGCGGATCTCGCGTTCGCCGCTGAGGAAGACCAGGACGTCGCCGGGTGCCTCGAGCGCGAGCTCGTCCACGGCGTCGAGGATCGCCTGGGTCTGGTCGCGGTCGAGCGTGGCCGGCTCGTCCGGGTCGTTGATCGGGCGGTAGCGGACCTCGACCGGATAGGTCCGGCCGGAGACCTCGACGATCGGCGCCGGCTTGCCCTGGGCGTCGGCGAAGTGTTCGGCGAACCGCGCGGGGTCGATCGTCGCCGAGGTGATGATCACCTTGAGGTCGGGCCGGCGGGGGAGCAGTTGCCGCAGATAGCCGAGGATGAAGTCGATGTTCAGGCTGCGCTCGTGCGCCTCGTCGATGATGAGGGTGTCGTAGCGGCTGAGATCGCGGTCTCGCTGCAGCTCGGCGAGCAGGATGCCGTCCGTCATGAGCTTCACCAGAGAGCGCTCACTCACCTTGTCGGTGAAGCGGACCGCATACCCGATCGTCTCGCCCAGCTCGGTGCCGAGTTCCTCGGCGATCCGCTCCGCGACCGTTCTCGCGGCGAGCCGCCGCGGTTGCGTGTGCCCGATCATGCCGCGGACCCCGCGGCCGAGCTCGAGGCAGATCTTCGGGATCTGGGTGGTCTTGCCGGACCCGGTCTCGCCGGCGATCACGACGACCTGATGGTCGCGGATCGCCGCGGCGATGTCGTCCTTGAGCTGGCTGACCGGGAGCTCGGGGGGATAGGTGATCTCCGGTACGGCGAGCCGTCGCTGCTCGACCCGGTGTTCCGCCTGCTCGATCCGCGCGGTGAGGTCGGAGAGCGCTTGTGGGCGTTTCTCGTCGTCTCTCAACCCGCGAAGACGTTCGAGCCGCCGCCCGAGTTGCTCACGGTCGGCAGCCGTCAGTCCGTCGAGCCGCGCCGCCAACTCGGCAACCCCAGTCGCCTCGGCAACCGGAGTACCGGAGCCCGCAGTACCAGTGGGCTTCTTGCGCCGGCGGCGGGGACGGCGGGGCCGACCGGGATCCTGTGCGGAACCGGCAGCTGGAGTGGGACTCGGCGATTCGGTCCGGGCATCAGGCATAGCACCAGCCAGTCTAGGCGCCCGCCCCGAAGGACTCACATGGATTTCAGAGACCCTGGCCGGTGTAGAAGCCGATCGTCTTGTCCGCGGCGGCCCGGGCCTCTTCGGGATCGGCGCCGTTGGCAATGTCCGCGGCCGACCCGAAACCTCTCGTCGGCCGTCCGAAGGGGGCTCAATCTAGCAGTCACAACTTATATAAGCAAAGAATGCTATTCAACGGCGGCGAGTCAGTCGTGAGGGGTGGGGACCTTGACGGCGAGGACGGGGACGGGGGACTCGAGCAGGACGCGTTGGGCGGTGCTGCCGAGGATGAGTTTGCCGACCGGGCTGCGGCGGCGCAGGCCGAGGACGATCAGGCCGACTTCGTTCGCCTCGGCCGCCTTGATCAGTTCGTGGGCGACATCTCCGCTGCCGACCGCCTGCTGGATCGTCACCTCGACGCCAAGGTCCCGCAGCCGGGATTCGGCCGCGTCGAGCTCGGCCTGGTTGGCGTAGCGGTTGTCGATGTAGGCGTCACCACGGCTGGTGTTCAGCAGCAGGACGGAGGCACCACGCAGTACGGCCTCGGCGGCGGCCGCGTCCAGCGCGGCCTCGCCCTCGGGCGTCGGCACGTACCCGACCAGGATCTTCACTCGGTGTTCTCCCGTCATCAGTCGTCCTCACCGAAGGTGAGCCGGTCGCGGCTCGCCTGGGTGCCCCGGATGCGGGCGACGATACGCGGCAGGTAGGGGACGAACAGCGCCAGTACCGTCAGCACGATGATGATCAGGCTGAGCGGCCGGGTGAAGAAGACGCTCGCGTCGCCGTTGGAGATGACCAGCGAGCGCCGGAACTGCTCCTCCATCGTCGGTCCCAGGATGACGCCGAGGATCACCGGCGCGATCGGGAAGTCCAGCTTCCGCATGAAGAAGCCGACCACACCGATCAGTAACGCCATCAGGACCTCGTAGCCCGAGCCGGACAGCGAGTAGACGCCCAGGCAGGCGAACACCAGGATGCCGGCGTAGAGCAGTGGCCGGGGCACCTTCAGCACCTGCACCCAGATCTGGATCAGCGGCAGGTTCATGATCAGCAGGATCAGGTTCCCGACGTACAGCGACGCGATCAGCGTCCAGACCAGCGTGCCCTGGTCCTCGAACAGTTGCGGTCCGGGCTGCACGTTGAAGATCTGGAACGCCGCGAGCATCACCGCCGCGGTGGCCGAGGTCGGCAGCCCCAGGGTCAGCAGCGGCACCAGGACTCCGGAGAACGACGCGTTGTTGGCGGCCTCCGGTCCGGCGACGCCCTCGATCGCGCCGTCGCCGAACTCGTCCGGATGCTTCCGCCCGGCCTTGCGTGCCCGCCGCTTCTCGATCGTGTAGCTCAAGAACGTCGGTACTTCGGCGCCGCCCGACGGGATCGCGCCGAACGGGAAGCCGAGTGCGGTCCCGCGCAACCACGGGGCCCAGGAACGTGACCAGTCGGACTTGTTCAGGTACCCGGTCCGCAGTTGGCCCTTCTCCAGTACGGCGGGACGATCCGGCGTACTGCGGAGCTTCGATGCCACATGCAACGTTTCCCCGATGGCGAACAGCCCGACGATCACGATGACGACATCCACGCCGTCCAGCAACCGCAGGGTGCCGAAGGTGTACCGCTGGGCGCCGGACAAGCTGTCCAGCCCGATCAGCCCGATGAACAGTCCGACCGTCAACGAGAGCAGACCACGCACCAGCGAATGACCGACCAGCGCTGTCACCGCGACCATCGCCAGCAACGTGATCGCGAAGTAGTCGGTCGACTGGAACTCGCTCGCCAGGTTGCCGATCGGCTTCGCCACGAACGTCAGCAGCACCGTCGAGATCGTGCCGGCGACGAACGACCCGATCGCGGCCGTCGCGAGAGCGGCCCGGGCTCGTCCCTTGAGCGCCATCTTGTGGCCCTCGATCGCGGTCGCCACCGAAGCCGATTCGCCCGGGGTGTTGATCAGGATCGACGTGGTCGAGCCGCCGTACATCGCGCCGTAGTAGATCCCGGCGAACATGATGAACGCGCCGATCGGGTCGGAGAAGTTGAACGTGATCGGCAGCAGCAGTGCGATCGTCAGGGCCGGCCCGATGCCGGGCAGGATGCCGACGAGCATGCCGAGTGTGACCCCGAGCACCGCCCAGAGCAGGTTCATCGGGTCGAGGACGGTGCTGAATCCGTGCAGCAGGTCGTTGAAGACAGCGAGCGAGATCACAGGCCCAGCACCCCCTCCGGCAGCGAGATGTCGAGGAACTGCGTGAAGGCGATGTAGACGACCACCGCCAGCACGACCGCCACGATGATGTCCCGGACCAGTTGTCTGCTGCCGAGCACCCGGGCCGCGGCGTAGAAGAGCAGAGCCGTCGCGATCATGTAGCCGAGCGGAACCACGAGGAAGGCGTACAGGATGAGGAGAGCCGACAAGGCGACCGGCTCGAACCAACTGTGGTCGGGCGCCCCCGCAGTACGGGGTGAGCGAAGGCTTTCGACCAGGTAGGCAAGGGACAGCAGTAACCACGCTGCAGTGACCAGCAGGGGGAAGAAGCGGGGTCCGGCCGGGTCGAGGCCGTCAGGGCTGCGGATGTCGAACACGCCCACCAGGAACGTGCCGCTCAGCACCACCAGCACCAGGGCGGCGATGATCCGCACCAGCCGGGAGGCCTCGACCTCGAGGTCGGCGGTCTTGGCGGTCTCGACGGCCTCGGTGTCGGAGGTTTCCTCGGTGGCGCTCATACGATCCCCAGTTCCGTGAGCAGGGCCTGGACCCGGGTGGTCTCGTCGGCGATGAACTTGGTCGCCGCGTCACCGGTCTGGAAGAAGTCGGTCCAGCCCTGCTTCTTCCGGATCTCCGCCCACTCGGGCGAGTCGTTCGCCTGGGTGACGAAGTCGATCAGCCGTTGCCGATCCGCGTCGGGGATGTCAGGTGGCGCGACGATCGCCCGCCAGTTCAGTACTTCGGCGTCGTAGCCCTCGGACTTCATCGTCGGAAGTTGCTTGCCGTCCACCGTCATCGGGTCGGTGCCGGTGGTCGCGAGCACGCGCATCTTGCCGGCGGTGATCTGTTCCTCGAACTCACTGAGCCCGCTGATGCCGACGGTGACGTCGCCGGACAGAATCGCCGCAGTCGCCTCACCGCCGCCGGAGTAACTGATGTACTTCACGTTCGAGGGATCTGCGCCGGCCG
>NZ_DASRXP010000477.1:0-35424 GCF_035687465.1 Kribbella sp. | reverse complement strand
GTCGAGCCAGTTCAGCAGCGTGGTGGCGGTCGCGCGATCGCCGCGGGCCGCGGCGCTCAGCGCGAAGAGCGCGGTCTGCGGCGTCCACGCGACCCCGTCCGCCCGCCACTCCTCGTTGGGGGTGACTCCGCCGTTGGGCTGGGTGAGGACATCGTGCGTTCGTTCGATCGCAGCCGTCACCTCAGGACGTTCCGGGGCGAAGGGAGGACCGAGCACCGTCACGATCGCGTCAGCAGCACCACCGATCCCGATCAGCCCACCTGCGCTATCGCCGCCGATGCCGGCCTGTCCATGCGTGGTGTCGCCGCCGATGCCGGTCTCGAGGTTGCTCACAGTGTCCGCCGGCGTGCGCGGGTAGTCGGGCCCGAAGTCACGATCGGTTGCCGCTGACAAACGATCCAAAGCACCTTGCCAGGAAGAGATCTCGGCACTCTTACCCAACGTACGAGCGATGTCGATACCGGACCGGAGACCCGTCAGCAACGGAGCGATCGTGCCCAACGTCACGTCGGATTCGGGCCGCTCCCAGTAGTCCGGCGACGCCCCCGGCAACCCGTCCGCACCGAGCTCCGCCGCGATCTGGTCGCCGCTCTCCTTCACCATCGGCCAGTACTGCGCAAGGTCCCCGGCGCCCCGGCAGAACCACGTTGCCCAGAGCACCCATCCGGATCCGTCGAGCTGTCCGGCCCGTCCGTCCTCGGGATGCCCGCTGCCGTCCGCGAAGTACCGGGCCTCCCAGCGCCCGGAGCCAGGTCGGACCCCGTCGAGGAATCCCAGCACCTTGGCGGCCGCGGAGTACTGGCCGACGGAGCAGTGCGCGGCGGCGGCGAACGAGGCGTCGCGCGGCCAGACGAATCTCCACGGGCCGTCCCAGCCGGCCAAGGTCGCGCCGTTCGGCTGGGTCAGCGCGTCCAGGTCGGCGAGGGCTTGGTCGAGCAGATCGTCGGTTGCCGTCGGCATCCGCCCGGGGATGCCCTCGGCAACCAGTTGGGGTTGCGGATTGCGCCGCAGGTTGGACGCGGTACCGGCGGCCAGGAACGCGAGCAGCACGACGATCACGACGGCCGGGAACCACCGGACCCGCCGCGCGCTGTCATCCCGCATCGCCCAACCCCTTTACAGCCAACCGACTACTGGGCGAGATGCTGCACCTCGACCTCGAACTTCCGGCGCGGTGCCAACTCGACCAGGTACATCGCCGACAGCACCAGCGCGCCGCCGATCAGCATCCGGACGGTCACGCTGTCCGTCCCGAACAGTACGGCGAACGTGGACGCGAACACCGGCTCCATCGTCATCGCGATCGCCGCCCGGGTCGGAGTCAGATGCGCCTGCGCCCAAGTCTGCACGATCAGCGCCAGCGCACCGGCGACCAGCGCCATGTAGATCACCCGCGTCCAGTCGCCGGCGCCGCTCGGTAGGTCGAACCCACCGGGGATCGCGCCGACCGCGCAGACAGCGGTGATCACCACCATCTGCAGCGCCGACAGTCCGAACGCGTTCGACGGCGTCGACCAGGCGCCGAGTCCGATGATGTGGAGGGCGTACAGGCCGGCTGACGCGAGCGTGAGGAGTTCACCCGGGCCCAGGCTGAAGCCTTGCAAGGACAGGACGCCGAGTCCGACCGTCGCGAGCACCACGGCGATCCAGGCCCAGCGCCCGATCTTGTGCCGCAGGATGACCGCGGCCAGTAGCGGCGTGAAGACGACGTACATGCCGGTGACGAAGCCGGACACACTCGCCGAGGTGTGCCGCAGTCCTTCGGTCTGGACCAACTGGGCGATCCCGTACGTGACGCCGAGGGCGACACCGCGGCCCCGATCGAGCCGGCTCAACCGCGACATCGCCGCCGGATAGACGGCGATCAGGGCGACCGCCGCGATCGCGAACCGCAAAGCCAGGTAGTCCGCGACGTCCATCCGCGTGAGCAGATCCTTGGTCAGGAAGAACGTCGAACCCCAGGCCGCCGCGACTGCGAGCAGCGCAAAGACAGCGATGCGCGGGTGATTCACGCGCAAAGCTTGTCAGACACCTGACAGGTTCAGGGCGTGTGGTGTTCCACCACACAGTCCGTGCCGGGGAACAGCAGCGATTCGTGCCCGTCGTCGAACCGGATCAGGTACGGCGGGGCGCCGTTCTCACCGCGGACCTCCAGCACCTCGCCCTGGCGTTCGTGCGTGCCCACTGTCCTGCCGCGGACGTGCAGCAGGTCACCGACTTCAGCGCGCATGCTCATCACCTCCGGCTCCTCAGCCTAGAGCGCCCGCATCGCTGCTGTAAGGGCTAGAGGACGGTGACCGTGATGGTGGTGCCGGGTTGGGCCTTGTCGCCGGCGCCGGGGTTCTGGCCGGCGACCAGGTTCAGGCCGAGGTTGAACGGCGCTTTCTCGACCTTCACCTTGAAGCCCGCGTCGGTGAGGATCTGCCGGGCCTCGTCGAGCTGCTTGCGCTTGACGTCCGGCACCTCCCGCAGCGGCGGGCCCTTCGAGACCACCAGTTGGACCTTGTCCTTGGCGAACAACGTCCCGCTGTTCGGCGTCTGGCTGATCACCTGCCCCTCGGGAACGGTCTCGTCGTACTGATCCGTGCGGCCGACGGTGAAGCCGGCCTTGCGCAGCGCCTTGTTGGCGTCCTGCGCCTTCTTCCCGGTGAAGTTCTGGACGTCGATCGGCCGCTTGCCCAGGCTGACCCACAGGTTCACCGTGTTGCCGGGCTTCATCACCGTGTCGAACTTCGGGGTGAAGGCGATCACCCGCCCGGCCGGAACGGTCTCGTTGTAGTTCTCGGTGACGCGACCGGTGACCAACTTGATCGATTCCAGGGAACGTTTGGCCGCCTCGATGTCGACCCCGGCCAGCTGCGGCACCCTGTACCGCTCAGGCCCCTTCGAGACGACCAGGCCGACCTCGCCGTCCTTCCGAACCCGCTCACCCGGGGCGGGCTCGGTCTGCATGACCTGGCCCCTGGGCACCGACTCGGAGAAGTCCTGGTTGAGCGCTGTGGTCCGCAGACCGACCTCTTCGGCCTTAGCGGTCGCGGCTGCCGCAGACAGGTTCAGTAGCACGGGGGTCGACGTATAGCGGTGCACTCCGTAGTACCAGCCTGCTGTGCCGACGCCGATGGCCAGCGCGAGGATCGCGATGAGCGCGATCAACCCCCGCCCCTTCGGCCGCGGCTGCGGAGCTACCCGCGTCGCCGGACCAGGCGGTGGCCGCCCGGGCTCGAACGGTACGACGATCGTGTCGTGGCGAGGTGGTTCCTGCCACGCGTGCTCGACGTACCCGTCGCCCCGGGTGTAGCCGTCGTCGTAGCCGCTGTCCTCGCGGATCTGCTGGATCGGCACAGTCAGATCGCCGGTCAGCTCCGGGTCGTCCGGCAGCCCGTCCGCGAGGGCACTGCGCACCCGGTGCACCTGACGGCTGAACACCCGAGCGTCGGCCGGACGGAACTCCCTGTCCCTGGCGGTTGCCCGCTGCACGAGCGCATCGACGTACGGGGGAATGCTGGGCTCGAGCGACGACGGGGGCGGCACATCGGCGTGGACGTGGGCGTAGGCGACCTGGATCGGGGTGTCGCCGGTGTGCGGCTTGCTGCCGGTGAGCAGTTCGTACAGGAGGATGCCGGCGGAGTACACGTCCGACCTGGCATCGGCACTACCGTCCGTGACGAGCTCGGGCGCCAAGTAGGAGACAGTGCCCATCAGGAGCCCCTGCGTGGCGGTCTGGCCGGTCGTGGTGACGGCCCGGGCGAGCCCGAAGTCGGCGACCTTCACCGTGCCGTCGTCGGAGATCAGCACGTTCTCGGGCTTGATGTCGCGGTGCACGATGCCCGCGTCGTGCGCGGCGGAGAGCGCGGAGAGCACTGGCACGAGCAGGTCGAGGGCACGGCCCGGAGGCAGCGGTGCCTGTTGCCGGATGACGTCGCGCAGGGTCCGGCCGGGCACGTACTCCATCGCCAGGAACAGCGTCCCGTTGTCGTCGCCCTGGTCGAAAACGGCCACCACATTGGGGTGGGAGAGCTTCGCGGCCGCCCTGGCCTCGGCCACGAAGCGGCGGCCGAACTCGGCGTCGTCACCCAGTCCGAGGTGCATCACCTTGAGCGCGACGACCCGGTCCAGCCGCATGTCCAGCGCCTCGTAGACGGTCGCCATCCCACCCTTGGCGACGCGCGCACCCACCCGGTACCGGCCGTCGAGCACCCGCCCGACCAGGCGGTCGCCGACCTGGGTGTCTACGTCGTCCGTCACGTGCGGTGAGCCGCCTCTCGAAGCATGTCTGCTCTGAGAGTGTAAATAAGTGGTCCGGCGGCGGCTTCCCCGCCGCGCCGGGCCACCCTCGGTCACCGGTCTGGTACCGGGCCTACTGGTCATCACGCACCGCTAGCTCGCCGGGTTCCAGCCGCCCTCGAGCGCTGCTTTGAGCCGGAGCACGTTCTTCACGTAGACCTTGGTGTCCGGATACATACCGTTACGCTTCACGCCGCCGAGGCCCTGGTAGTAGCCGGCCACCGCGATGTCGAGCTTGGCGGCGGCGGTCAGCCGGTCCAGCAGCACCACACCGGCGATGACGTTGTCCAGCGGCTTCAGCAGGTCCAACTTGCGGCCGACGATGCTCGCGGAGAACCGCCCGGTCGACGGGATCACCTGCATCGCGCCGATCGCGTTGGCGGGGGAGACCACCCGCTGCTTCCAGCCGGACTCCTGCCAGGAGATCGCCAGTGCGAGTTCGGGATCGACGCCGTACTTCTTGGCGGTCGAGACGATCAGCGATCGCATCTGGCCGCGGGTCGGCAGCTTACGGTTCTTCAGGACAGCCCGGTTCTTGTCGGCCGCGCTGACGATGTGGTCGGGGTACGTGCGGCCCGCGAAGGTGTTGTTCTTCGTCTTCTTCTTGGCGGGCGCCTTGGCCTTCGGTGCGGCCTTGGGCACCGGGACGGGGACCTGCAGCGGCTTGCCGATGAAGATGTGGTCGCTTCGCTTCAGGCCGTTCACGGACAGCAGGTAGCCCTGCGACACGTGGTACCGCAGAGCGATCTTGCCGATGGTGTCGCCGGGCTTGACCACATACGTGATCCGGCCGCGGCGGCTGGGTGTGGAGGTCTTGGCCTGCTTGCCGCCGGGCAGGGTGAGGGTCTCGCCGGCGTAGATGGCGTTGCCGTTGCCGGGCAGGTCGTTCAGCTGGACCAGCGTCCTGACCGTCGTTCCGTACTTCGCGGCAATGTGGCTGAGCGTGTCGCCGTTCTTCACCTTGTACTGGCCGAAGCCCGGCGAGCCCGCCGTGATCACACCTGCCGCGATCAGGGGCACCGCCACACCAGTCAGCACTCGTATTACGGTCCGCATCATCCATCTCCCCGTGTGAACGTCCCTTGACGGTAAGTGGTGGTACGGATGTGACAACAGGTGCTGATGGGTCACTTGTTACGGCTGTTACCCAATGTTTACAGTTTACGCCTGAACTACACGGATGTGGTTCACAATCGATGAACGCACCGGGATGACCCGATCACGCAATCCCAACGCCAGAAAGCGTCCGGAGGGGGTCCTTTGCCCCCGGCAACAGGTGCCGAGGGCACCTAACCGGTACTCCGCGGCCGCGCGAGGTCATCGCGGAGAGTGACCGTCAGAGCGACGCGCGGCCGTCCAGGGGAGACGAGGCCTGGGCGGAGTGGTAGCGGCGGGGGATCCGTCCGGCCAGCCGCGCGTTCCGTCCGGCCGTCACGGCGTCCCGCATCGCGGCGGCCATCAGAGCGGGCCGCTCGGCCCGGGTGACGGCAGTGGCCAGGAGCACCGCGTCGCAGCCCAGTTCCATCGCCAGCGCCGCGTCGCTCGCAGTACCGATGCCCGCGTCCAGCACGACCGGCACCTGGGCGGCCTCGACGATCATGCTGATGTTGTGCGGGTTGCGGATCCCCAGGCCCGAACCGATCGGCGAACCTAGCGGCATCACCGCAGCGCATCCCACCTGCTCGAGCCTGCGAGCCAGGATCGGGTCGTCATTGGTGTAGGCGAGCACCGAGAAGCCGTCGGCGGCCAGGATTTCGGCGGCATCCAGGAGCTCGACCGGATCCGGCAGGAGCGTGTGGTCGTCGGCGACCACCTCCAGCTTGATGAGGTCGGTCTCCAGCGCCTCGCGAGCCAGCCGGGCCGTCAGTACGGCCTCGCCTGCGGTGAAACAGCCTGCGGTGTTCGGAAGTACTGCGATGTCGTGCTTGCGGAGGACATCCAGCACAGAACCCTGCTGGCTCGGGTCGAGTCGCCGCAGCGCCACAGTGGTGAGCTGTGTGCCGGATGCCACCAGGGCTTCCTCCAGCACCTCGAGACTGGGCGCACCGCCCGTCCCCATCACCAGCCGGGACGTCAGTTCACGCCCGGCGATCACCAGGGTGTCGTCGCTCATCGGTTCCTCCTCAACCGCCCTGGACCGCGGTGAGGATCTCCACCCGGTCGCCCTCGGTCAGTGTGGTCCCGGGCCAGTCGGCGCGGGTCACTACCGCTTCGTTCACTGCCACCGCGACCCCGAGCGGGCTGCGGGCCCAGCGGTCGACCACGTCGGCGACCGTGGCTCCCGCATCGACCTGCTCGGCCGCGCCGTTCACGAGCACGTTCATGACCTCACTCACCTCGCTACCTTAGGCACTGTCTCCGCGCTGCCATCAGCCTGTCCATGTTCGCTGAACCGGCTCGCCAGGAACGGCGCCGCCAGCTCAGGGACGGCCCCGGTCTGGACGGTCTCGGCGATGACCTGCGCGGTGATCGGAGTCAGCAGTACTCCGTTGCGGTAGTGCCCTGTGGCCCAGAGCAGCCCGTCGATCCCTGACGGCCCCAGGATCGGCGCGTTGTCCGGTGTCGCGGGGCGCAGGCCGGCCACCGACTCGACCAGCTCCAGCTCGTCGGTGATCGGCAGGATCATCCGTGCATCACGCAGCAACGAGAACACGCCGCCCGCCAGCACCCTGGTGTCGTAGCCCAGCTCGCTGGTAGTCGCCCCGACCACCAGCTCTCCACCGGGTCGGGGGACCAGGTAGACGGCGAAGCCTCTCGCAGTGGCTCGCACTGTGTGGTGCAGGGCGGGGCGGTAAGCCTCGGGCACGCGGAGCCGCAGGATCTCTCCCTTGAGGGGTCGTACCGGCGGCAGCAACTCCTGGGGAATGCCCTCCAGTTGCGCGGACCACGGGCCGGCCGCGGCGACGATCTGTGGTGCAGTGATGGTGTCGCCGCTCTCCAGTTGCACACCGGTGGCCGTAGTACCGGTCGTGAGGATGCGGGTGACTCGCTGGCGGATCAGGCGTACGCCTACCAGTTCGGTGGCGCGGAGGAGTGCGGCTACGGTTTGGCGGTTGTCGACCGAGTGGTCGCCTGCCACCCAGACACCGGCGGTGACTCCGGCGGCCAGTAGCGGTTCGCGCTTGCGGGTCTCGCGGCCGGTGAGTTCCTCGACCTCCAGGCCGAGGCGTCGCTGGTACTCGGCCAGCCGGCGGATCGCCGCGGCGTCGTCGACGTCGTACGCGACAGACAGGGTTCCAGTGCGGTTGAGGCCTGCCGGAAGCCCTGTCAGTGCTTCCAGTTCGGCCGCGAAGCCGGGCCACGCGGCCACACTGGCGAGATTGAGCGCGAGCAGAGCGTCCTCGCCGTACTCGACCTCCGTGACGGGGGCGAGCATGCCCGCCGCGACCGAGGACGTCTGAGTGCCGGGTGTCGGATCACATACCGTCACCTGGATACCGTCTGCCGCGAGCCGCCAGGCGACCGACAGACCGATCAGCCCGGCGCCGATCACGACGACATCGGACGCTTCCTCAGGCATGCGGCTAACAGTACTAATGTCTGCCCCACCCCACCGCCCCGGTCTGGACGACGGTATACACATGGCAGGCTGGGCCTGTGACTGAGCACACCGCTGAACCTGGACCGCGTGACCAGCTGGCCGCTGCCCGGCTCTACCTCTGTGTGGATGCACGGGAGAAGCAGGGCGATCTCGAGCAGTTCCTGGATGCCGCGCTGGGTGGCGGCGTCGACATCGTGCAGCTCCGGCAGAAGGACCTGGAGGCCGCGGACGAGCTGGCGGCTCTGGAGGTCTTCGCCGACGCCTGCAAGCGGCACGGCAAGCTGCTGGCCGTCAACGACCGTGCAGACATCGCCTTCGCCGCGGGAGCTGATGTGCTCCACCTGGGCCAGCGGGACCTCCCAGTGCAGGCGGCTCGCGCCATCACCGGCATGGACCCGATCATCGGCCGCTCGACCCACACCTTCAGCCAGGTGAACGCCGCTGTCGCCGAGCAAGGCTCGGACTACTTCTGCGTCGGCCCCTGCTGGGAAACCCCGACCAAACCCGGCAGGAGTGCCGCGGGACTCGAGCTCGTCTCGTACGCCGCCAGTCGTCAGTCGGACAAGCCGTGGTTCGCCATCGGTGGCATCGACCTCGATCGGCTGGACCAGGTGGTTGAAGCCGGGGCCGGCCGAGTGGTCGTAGTACGGGCGATCACTGAGGCGGACGACCCGGCTGCGGCGGCTGCGGAGTTCAGCAGGCGGCTGCGAGGTGCCGGGTGATCAACAACCCGAAGACGGCGCGCATCGTCGCGGCCGTGCTGATCGCGATGCTGATCATCACGCTGGCCGCTTCGCTGTTCGGCTGCAGCCCGGAGAAGACGGCCGTCAAGGACTCGGTCAGCGGCCTGACGTTCGTGGCGGCCGTGGACCTGCCCAAGGAGGGGCAGCAGACGCTCGAGCTGATCGACAAGGGTGGACCGTTCCCGTACAAGCAGGATGGCGTGGTGTTCGGCAATCGGGAGAAGATCCTGCCGCAGCAGGACCGCGGCTACTACCTGGAGTACACCGTGAAGACGCCTGGCGAGAATGATCGCGGTGCCCGCCGGATCGTGACCGGGAAGGGCGGCGAGCGTTATTACACCGACGATCACTACGAGTCTTTCCGCCGGGTCCAGGCGGATGGGGGAGACCAATGACTGACCTGCGCGCCCTGCTGGACGCCGGCCTGCGTCCGGGGGTGTACCGCTGGCGCTCCGACCTGACGGCCGACCAGGTACGCCGCAGTGTCACCGCCGCAGGTTGGAACTACGTCCTGCTCGACACCACCGGGGTCCACGACAAGACCGGGTTCCTGGACGTCTGTGCGACCGCCTTCGACCTGCCGCGGTGGTTCGGCCGCAACTGGGACGCTCTGGTGGACTCCATGCGCGACAGGTCGACCGGAGAGCCCGAGGTGGTGCTGTGGGAGGGCTGGCGCGAACTGCTCGACCATGACCACGACACGGTCGACGTGGCCCTCCAGATCTTCACCGAGGACGCCAAGGAGTCAGGACAGCTTCGTGTGATTCTCCGAGAGGCCGCCGACGTCCCGGACCTGGTCAGCGACGTACCGGTGCTCTAGGAGTGGTTGCCCTCGACGGCAACCCAAACAGAGCCGGTACGCCGTCGCTGAAGGCCACGTGATCCGGCAGACGAGAGCTGAGCTCACCTAGTCCAACAGAGGCCAGTAGGCCGTCGTCGGTGAAGTTCACGAGCTCGGCCGTCCGCAGTACCCAGGCGGGATGCTCGTTGGGCAAGTACCAGGTGCGACCGGCTCGTGCCACATGCAGACCCCAGCGGGCCGTCAGGAAGTCCTCGAGCGATCCCGGCGTCAATGCGGCACCGGGTTTGACGCTGATGGAGCTCGCAGCGCGGACACGGGGCCATCGGACTGTCGTCGTGTAGGTATGCAGGCCGTCTAGCTCGCTGTGCCGCATGCGAGCCCAGCGGTAGGGGAGACCGAAGACACTTCTCGCCGTGGCGACCACTGCAACGCGATCGGCGTCCATGCTGAGGAACACGACTCCGCGGCGGCCGGTGCTGTCGACGGAGTACAGGCGCACGTTCGTCTCCAGGAACGTCCCGAGCCAGGGCACCGCGGGACCGTGCGGCGGGCCGGTGTCGACCATCCGGAACGGCACCAACCCGACATACGTGCGTCCGTCGAAGATATCCGGGGTAGTGCCCGGCGGGAGGTACTGCGCGACCCGCGCGGGCTCGACTGCCCAATGCAGAAAGACCAGCTCGCGCCACCCTTGCCGAAGGATCCGCGGCCTACCCAGCCCCGGCGCATCCCGCGACACCGCCTCCGTCATTCCGCGAATCTAGCGCGGAGGAAGTCAGGGATGGTCGAGGCCGATGTCGAGGTCCAGGTCGAAGGCCTCGTTTCCGGGATGGGGGAGCGGCTGGGCGACGTCGACGTCGAGATCGAACCCGGCCTCCTCCTCGGCTTCGAGCAGGTCGTCGGCCTGGAACTCTTCGCCCTCAGGATGTTCTGCGGTCATGGGGTCTGGATAACACCACAGCGTGAACGATTGGTGATCAGCTCGCAGCGAGGCGCCCCTCGAAGGCGGCGAGGTCTGGCACGAACCACAAGTGGCGTCCTCGGTTGGCCTCGCGGACCCAGTCACGGACGGATTCGCTGTCCGCGAGCGGCGTCGAGATGTCGCCGACGATCGCCAGCGCCATGTGGTAATCGACGAACTTCTGCACGATCGTGCCGGCGACGCCGCTCCGCAGCTGGAAGAACTCCGCCGGCAACTGGTCGACGCGCAAGAGCACCCACTGGGCGTGGTGGTCGTAGTGTGCTTTCGCGATCAGGTCGACGGCATCCCGGTCGTCGCTGATGGAATCCGTACTGACGAAGACGCCGTCTAGCTCAGTCATGTGCCCTAAAGTACCTTAAAAGACCTATCCCTAGTCATTTATAGGGAATTCTAAGGAGTCCGGATGCCGCAAGAGCTCTACTCGGTCGAGCAGGTTGCCGAGCGGCTCGGGTTGCACGTGCGGACCATCCGCAACTACGTGCGGGACGGGCGGCTGAAGGCGGTCCGGATCGGGAAGCAGTACCGGATCTCCCGGGACGATCTGGAAGCGTTCACCGGGACCAGCGCCGCGG
Organism: Kribbella sp.; assembly: GCF_035687465.1. Lineage (NCBI taxonomy): Bacteria > Bacillati > Actinomycetota > Actinomycetes > Propionibacteriales > Kribbellaceae > Kribbella > Kribbella sp. The sequence goes on along the minus strand of NZ_DASRXP010000477.1, from coordinate 24,500 downwards.
TGCTCGACGCGGATGCGCGCGCCCGGCACGTCGAGGTGTCGAGCATCGTGCAGATCGACGCGGTCGACCGGGCCGGCGCGGACCGGATCAGCACGCACGTGATCGGTTCGCTCAACCAGGGCCGCACCGGGCTCCGCGTCGAGACCGCCTACAACGAGGACCGCGCGACCCTCAAGGTCATCATCCTCGGCGACCCGACCGCGGCCGCCGAACTGCTGCGGTTGATCGCCCTGCTCGCCCAGCCCTGAGGCTCGAGAGGAATCAGACGAGGCGTGCCGTGGCCGCGATCGCGAGGTCGGCCAGTGCCTTCCGGGCGGCCTCGTCCTCCAGCGGGGCACGGTCGAGAGAGTCCAGCGCGTCCTCGGTGCGCTCGGTGATCAGATCCTCGCAAGCCTGTACTGCGCGGCTGTCCTGCAGGATCTCGCGCAGCAACTGGATCTCGTCATCATCCAGATCCCGGCGCCCGAACAACCGGTCGAACTCGGCCAGCTGAACCTCCGATGCATGCTCGACCGCATAGGCGGTGAGCACCGTCCGCTTGCCCTCGCGGAGATCGTCTCCGGCCGGCTTCCCGGTCAGCGCCGGATCGCCGAACACGCCGAGCAGATCGTCCCGCAGCTGGAACGCCTCACCCAACGGCAACCCGTACGCCGAGAGCGAGTCGATCAGATGCTGCCCGGCACCACCGAGCGCGGCTCCGATGTGCAGCGGCCGCTCGACCGTGTAGGTCGCGGCCTTGTAGCGAAGGACCCGCAGCGCACGATCCATGTCGGCCTCGCCACTGGCCTGCGCGACCAGATCCAGGTACTGCCCGGACGTCACCTCGACCCGGACGGCATCGAAGAACTTGGACGCGCGAGCGAGCGCAGCCGCGTCGAACCCGGACGTGTGCATCATCTCGTCGGCCCAGATCAGGCAGAGGTCGCCGAGCAGGATGGCCGCGCCGATCCCGAACCCGACGGGATCACCGCCCTTCCCACTGGCCTCGGTACGGGCCCGCTGCAGCGCCTCGAACCGCCGGTGTGCGGCAGGCGCGCCACGGCGTACGTCCGATGAATCCATCACGTCGTCGTGCACCAGCGCGCTGACGTGCAGCATCTCCAGGCTGGCCGCGGCCTTCAGGATCGGCTGCGCCGGATCACCGCCGGCAGCGCGGAATCCCCAGTAGCAGAAGGACGGCCGCAGCCGCTTGCCGCCGCTGGTCGCGTCGCGGGCGGCCTGCACCTGTTCTTCCAGTTCGGGCCCGATCTCGGCTAGGCGCACCTGCTGGATGTCCAGGAAGCCGGTCAGCGCGTGCTGGATGTCAGTCGGGATGTCTGGCTCGGAATACACGTCTCGGAGGGTAGTCGGTCCGCGCGCGAGAGCCCACGCCCCGGTAGCCTGGCCAGATGGTCAACGGTCTCCCCTCGACGCTTCCCGGCAGTACGCCGACGATCCGTGAGCTGCTCGCGTCCGGGAGCCGCTCCTTCTCGTTCGAGTTCTTCCCGCCGAAGACCCCGGAGGCCGAGGAGGTGCTCTGGCGGTCGATCCGCGAGATCGAGCAGCTCCGGCCCACCTTCGTCTCGATCACGTACGGCGCCGGCGGGACGACTCGCGACGGCACGATCCGGGTCACCGAGCGCGTCGCGCAGGACACCTCGCTGACCCCGCTGGGCCACCTCACCTGTGTCGCTCACTCGAAGGACGAGCTGCGCTCGGTCATCGGCGCGTACGCCGGCGCCGGGGTCCGCAACGTGCTCGCGCTCCGGGGCGACCCGCCGGGTGGTCCGAACCAGCCATGGGTGGCGCACCCCGAGGGGATGAACCACGCGGTCGAGCTGGTCGAGCTGGTCCGGTCGCTCGGCGACTTCTGCGTCGGCGTCGCGGCGTTCCCCGACAAGCACCCCGAGGCGACTGATCTGGACGCGGACGCGCGGGTACTGGCGGCGAAGGCGGCCGCGGGTGCGGACTACGCGATCACCCAGATGTTCTTCGGGGCGGACGACTACTTCCGCCTGATCGACCGGGTCTCGGCGCTGGGCTGCGAGATGCCGATCCTGCCGGGCATCATGCCGGTCACGAACATCAAGCAGATCCACCGGATGGCGGAGCTGACCGGCATGGCGTTGCCGACGGCCGTCACGGACAGGCTGCACGCGGTCGAGGACGATCCGGCGGCGGTCCGCGCAGTCGGCATCGAGATCGCCAGCGAACTCTGCGAGCAACTCCTCGCCGGCGGAGCCCCCGGCATCCACTTCATCACCCTCAACCGCTCCACAGCCACCCGCCAGGTCTACCAAAACCTCCAATCCACCCCCGTCTAACCTGCTTACGTCCGAAGGACTGGAGGGCCTGCCCTTCACTTCTTCGGACGTAAGAGATCTGTGGCGGCACTAGGATGTGCCGATGGCTGATCCGTCTGATCTGTTGGTCGATCGCACGTTGGTGTTGTTGCGGCATGCCAAGGCGGTTCCGCCCGAGTCCGTGCCCGACCTGGAGCGTCCGCTGGCGGAGCGAGGTCAGGCCGACGCCGCCGCGGCCGGACGTTACCTGGTTGCCCAAGGCATCGAAGCGGACCTGGTGCTGTGCTCGCCGTCGATCCGGACCCGGGAGACCTGGCAGTACGCCGCCGGGGCCGGCGCGATCGCGACCGACGTCTGGTACGACCGGCGGATCTACAACTCCGACACCGAGGGTTTGCTCGAAGTGATCCAGGAGGTCCCGGCCGACGCGCGCACGGTGATCCTGGTCGGCCACGCGCCCGGCGTCCCCTGGCTGGCGGACGACCTGGCCCTGGACGGCACGAGTCCCGAACGGGTCGAGCTCACCCGCAAGTACCCGACCAGCGGTCTCACCGTCCTGCACCACACCACCCGCTGGTCCGACCTCTCCAGCAACGAGGCCGACCTCGTCTCCTACGTCATCCCCCGCGGCTGACGCTGACCCCTCCCGTTACGTCCGAAGAACTAGCGAGACGTCCCGCCATTTCTTCGGACGTAAGGGCTTTCAGGGGAGCCAGTGGGTGGTGCTGTTGACGGTGATCATGCGTTGGGTGGCACGGGTCAGGACGACGTAGAGGGCGCGGACGCCGCCCAGCGTGTCGCTGACGATGACGTCCGGCTCGACGACTACCACAGCGTCGTACTCGAGTCCCTTGGATTCCAGCGGGCTCAACGCGACCACCCTCGGATCGCCCAGCTCGGCGAGTGCGGGCTCGACCGCGGGACGCAATCGCGGCGGCACAATGACCCCGACCGTTCCCTCGACGAGTTGCAGCAGTTCACCCGCCGCGTCGGCCGCGGCCTCCACGACCTTGCCCGCGTCGAACACCCGGTGTTCCGGCTCGACCCCGGTACGCCGTACTGCGTTCGGCAGATCCGCATTCGGCAGTTCGCGACGGATCACCTCACCGGCGAAGGCGTAGATCTCGGCCGAGTTCCGGTAGTTCGTCGACAGCCGGAACGTGTGCCGCTGCAGGTGGGACAGCATCGAGTCCATCGCCGCGCGGGCCTCATCCGGATCTGGCCACGAGCTCTGCGCCGGGTCGCCCACGATCGTCCAGCTCGCCTGCGGACCGCGTCGGGTCACCATCCGCCACTGCATCGGGGACAGGTCCTGCGCCTCGTCGACCAGTACGTGCGCGTACTCCTCGGGCTCGTCCGCATCGGCGGCAGCCGCCGACCGGGCGCGACGCTCGGAGGTGGTCAGCACCTCGTTGACGCCGTCCGACAGACCTTCCAGCCAGTCGAACTCCTCGTCCTTGCCCGCCTCCACCACCGGCGGCCGGCCGAGCAGGTTCGACAGCTCGTCCAGCAGCGCCACGTCTGCGATCGTGAACTCGTCCGTACTGCGGATCGCCTCCGCCAGCGCGTCGATCTCGACCGGGGTGAAGTCGCCCCGGGACCACCTGGACGCCCGCCGGGCATCGCCGAGCCAGCGCAGTACGGCGCCTGGCGTCAGCACCGGCCACCACGCGGCGAAGAAGGACTTGTACGCCGGGAGGTCCGTCACGATGTCGCCGAACGACTCGCGATCGGCGAAGCGACCGTTGCGCAGGTCGTCGGGGAACCGCGTCCACAGCGCCGCGATGAGTCCCTTGCGTGCTTCTGCAGCAGCCCTGTTCCGGGGAGTGCGGCGCAGCGCGTTGCGACGTACGTTGTCGAGCTGGTTCGCGTCCAGCTCGACAGTGCCGCCACCGACGAAGATCCGCAGGGTGGACGGGGCCCCAGGAACACGGTCGCGGGCAGCCCGGGAGAGCAGCCCCTGCATCCGCAGCGAACCCTTGATCGCGGCAACGTCAGCACCGTCGACTGCAGTGGCCTGGACACCGTCGACCAGCTCGCCGACGGCCCGCAGGGACACGGTGTTCTCGCCGAGGCTGGGAAGCACCCGCTCGATGTACGCCATGAACGCGGCCGACGGGCCGACCACCAGAACGCCACCGCGCTCGAACCGCCTGCGGTCGGAGTACAGCAGGTAGGCAGCACGGTGCAGTGCGACCACTGTCTTGCCAGTGCCGGGTCCGCCGCCGATGACCGTGACACCGCGGGCAGGTGCTCGGATTGCCTTGTCCTGCTCGGCCTGGATCGTCGCGACGATGTCCCGCATCGTGTGGCCACGAGCCCGGGACAGCGAGGCCATCAGTGCGCCCTCACCCATCACCGGAAGGTCCTCGGGCGCCCGCTCGGGTGCCAGCAGGTCGTCCTCGATACCGATGATCCGCGGCCCCTTGTTGCGGAGCACCCGGCGCCGTACGACGCCCAGCCGGTCCGCCGCGGTCGCCCGGTAGAAGGGCTCGGCCGCGGGAGCACGCCAGTCGATCACCAGCGGCTCGTACTCCGCGTCCCGCACGCCGATGCGGCCGACGTAGAGCTTCTCCAGCTCGCTCGCGGTGGTGGCGGGCTCGGTGTCGTCACCACCGTCGGTGTCGAGCCGGCCGAACACCAAGCCCTCGTGCTCGGCGTCCAGCTCGGCGATCCGCCGGGCGGCCGCGAACACGAGTACGTCCCGCTCGTAGAGGCCGGTCTGCTCCTCGTCGCGGACCCGGCCCACGTTCTGTGCCTGACCGCGTTGGTGCCCTTCGACCGCGATCCGTGATGCCGACCGCGCCGCTTCGTCGACCCGCTCGTAGACCCTGTCGACGTGCTGTTGCTCGGCTTCGAGCTCAGCTCGTTCGACGTTCTCGAGATCGGTCGACGTGGGGGATTGATCCACCGCAGTCCTCTCTACTGCCGGGCGATTTCCCCGACACCGAACACATGAACGATCAATCTTAGTGCGCCCACCTCGCCGACCACAGGCCGGTCTCGCCAGCGCCGCCTGAGACCCGGCTGAGGCGGTGGTCAGAGCTCTGCGTGGGGCGCTGTGGTCAGGCCTTGCCGATGGCGTCCGCGACGATCGCTGCACTGAGAGTCGTCGCGGGGACTCCTGTACCGGGGTGGGCGCCCGCGCCCACGCAGTACAGGCCCTTGACGGGGGAGATGTTCGCAGCGCGGCGCCGGGCCGTGCGGTAGCCCTCCCAGGCGACTCCGGCCCACCAGGAGGGCGAGGTCTGCCGCGTGACCACCTTGTCCCGGATGTGCAGGCCGCGGGCGACCAGTAAGTCCATCACGTCGTCTGTGGGGTAGCCGTGGACCAGCACGGACCAGGCCTGGTGTCCGGCGGGCGCCTGCCCACCGGTGCGAACCAGAACCGTTGGAGACCCATGCAGCACGGTCTCGAACGGCAGGCTCGGCACCGGCTCCCGCAGACCCAGATGGACTACGTACGCCGAGTTCGCCTGATGCGTCGACAGCACCTTCCGCCGGACCTTCTTGGCCGCCGGGTCGTCCACCAGCCGGCCGTAGAGCTCGCGGGGATCGATGTCGCTGACCACGATGTCCGCCGCGAGTTCCGACCCGTCGGCCAGGCGGACGCCCTTGACCACGCCGCCCGCTGTGTTGACCCCGACCACCTCGGTCCCGGTACACACCTCGACCTTGCGCTCGGAGGCCCGCTGCGCGAGAGCATCCGCGAGCACGGCGAACCCGTCCTGCACGGTCCACCGGCCGAACGTGCGCTCGAGGTAGGACCAGACGCCGACGTACCCGGGTGTCTGTCGCGGCTCGGACCCGTGCTGCGTCGCGTAATACCGCAGTACTGCGCGCGCTCGGTCGTCGGTGAGGTTCCGCTGGGCGACGCGCTCGAGGGACTGCCACGGCTTGAGACCGCGGATCGCGTTCAGCGGCAGCTTGTTCATCAGCGGCGGTTCGAGCGAGGTCTTCCGGAGGATCTGCCAGGTCTCGCCGTAGCCATCGACCAGCCGGGCCCAGGCCACGGCGGTCTCCTCGCCGGCCAGGTCGGACCACGCGGCAGCCTGCGCGGCGCGATCACCGATCGGCAGATCCAGGACCGACCCGTCGCCGAAGAGGTGTCGCCGGGGCTCGGACACCGGGTCCAACTGGACCAGGGACTCGATCGGCCGCCCGGACTTGCGGAACAGGTCGCGCAGCGCCGCCGGCAACGTAGTACTGGCTGCTCCCGCGTCCCAGCTGAAGCCGTCGGCCTCGACCCGGCCGAGGGCGCCGCCGAGGCGGTCGTCGGATTCGCAGATGGTCACCTGATGGCCGACCTTGGCCAGGCGTACTGCACTGGCGAGCCCGGCGAGGCCGGCTCCGATCACGATCACACGAGCCATCAGGCGGCACTGCTCCCAGTCGCTGGATTACCACGTCGTTCTCGCCAGGCCCGGAACCTGGCGAACCCCCGGCGGATCGCGCGGAAGGCGAAGTACACGGAGATCATGCCGATCACCAGCAGCACCCCGGCGATGATCAGCGCGGCGGTGGGATGGAAGGCGGCGAGCGAGACGACACCCGCGACCGCAACGTCCTCGCCGGACGAGGCCGCGATGTTGGTGACCGGCTCGGGGGAGGTGTTGATCGCTAGCCGGAGACTCGACTTCACCAGGTGCGAGAGGAGCGCGACCACCCCGCCCGTGGTCGCGATCAGCGCCTGGTCCAGGTTGCTCGCGTCGCCGGCGATCAGGGCCGCGACGACCGCTCCGACGGTCGGCCGGATCACCGTGGAGATCGCGTCCCAGGCGGAGTCGACGTACGGGATCTTGTCGGTGACGAACTCGACCGCGAACAGGGCCGCGGCGGCGATCAGGACGCCGTTGCCGGTGAGGGCGGCCGGGACCTCGTCGACACCCGCGAAGCGGCCGAGAAGGCCTAGGATCAGGACGCACGCGTAGGCGTTGATCCCACTCGCCCAGCCCGTGGTGAAGGCCAACGGCAACGCTTCCATCGCATGCTCCGGTCAGTATCGAACCATCGAACCCAACATTTAGTTAACCGTTGACATCCGGTCGGTCCCGCCCCAAAGTGAACACGCTGACACCCGTCCCGGTCAGGGAGATCAATCATGCGTCGTCGTTCGAAGATTCTCGCCGCACTGGCAGCGGTAGCGCTGCCCATATCCGTGACCGGCGTGTCGTCCGGTGGTCCACCTCCGGCCGTCGCCTCCGTCGCCGGCCCGGCGTCCCAGGCCGCGGCCTTCAAGGCCGCTTCGCAACAGTACGGCGTACCGGAGTCCGTGCTGCTCGCTGTGTCCTACGCGGAGACGCGGTGGGATGACCACCAAGGCGCTGCGAGCACGTCCGGTGGCTACGGCCCGATGCACCTCACTGCCGGCGACCCGACGACGGTGACCGACCTGTCCGGCGGAAAGAAGCTGGGCAAGGCCGACTCGGCGTTGACGCTGTACAAGGCGTCCGACCTGACCGGTCTGGATCCCGTTGCCTTGCGCAAGGACGTGACCGCTAACATCGCCGGCGGCGCCGCAGTACTCGCGTCGTACCAGCGAACGCTCGGCCTGCCGACCGGTGCCGACACCTCCGCTGCCGATTGGTACGGCGCCATCAGCTCGTACGCCGGTGCGTCGGACCGAGCAGGCGCATCCGCCTTCGCCGACGACGTCTACACGATCCTCGCCCAGGGCGCGGCCCGTACTACGAACACCGGCCAGCAGCTCGTGATGCCTGCGGAGAAGGTGACTCCGGCCAAGGACCAGCTCGCCCGTACGTCGTTGCCGGCGGCCCCTGCAACACCCAAGGCTGCCACCGAGTGCCCGGCCGACCTGGCTTGCGAGTCGTTGCCGGCGCCGTACCAGGAGACGACTCCTGGTGACTACGGCAACCATGACCTGGCGAACCGGCCCAAGACCGGCAAGATCGACTACATCGTCATCCACGACACCGAGGGTGGCTGGCAGGGCACTCTGAACCTGGTGCAGGACCCGACGTACGTGAGCTGGCAGTACACGATGCGGTCGTCCGACGGCCACACCTGGCAGCACGTGGCCGCCAACGACGTCGCCTGGCACGCGGGCAACTGGTACGTGAACATGCACAGCATCGGGATCGAGCACGAGGGCTTCGCGGCCCAGGGTGCGACCTGGTACACCGAGGCGCTCTACCGCAACTCGGCCAAGCTGGTCCGCTACCTGGCGAAGAAGAACAACATCCCGCTGGACCGGGCGCACATCCTCGGCCACGACCAGGTGCCGGGCACGATCCCGTCGACGGTCGCGGGGATGCACTGGGATCCGGGACCGTACTGGGACTGGGAGCACTACTTCAACCTGCTCGGCGCGCCGATCTACGGCTTCAGTGTCTTCCCGGTCAAGGCCGGCTCGCTCGTGACGGTGAAGCCCGACTTCGCCAGCAACGTGCAGGTGGTGACCGACTGCACGGGCGCTGGAACCACCTGCGCGCCGCAGGGCACCAACTTCGTCTACCTCCGGCAGTCGCCGGATGACGCGGCTCCGCTCGTCAAGGACATCGGGTTGCGGCCGAACGCGTCGGCATCGACCACGCAGGTGTCGGACATCGGTGCCCGCGCGGCAGCCGGCTCGCAGTACGTGGTCGCCGAGCGGTCGGGTGACTGGGTGGCCATCTGGTACCTGGGTGCCAAGGCCTGGTTCAAGAGCCCGCGCTCAGCACCGGACGCCTTTGCCAAGCCGGGGCTGGTGGTGAAGCCGAAGGCGGGCAAGACCACTGTGCCGGTCTACGGGCGCGCTTACCCGGAGGAGGCGGCTTACCCGACGGGTATCCCATACCAGACGGTGACGCCGCTGCAGTACACGATCGGCGCGGGGCAGGCCTACCCGGTCAGTGATGTGAACATCGAGACCGACTACTACCGCGCAGTGACGTTCGCCGGTGCACCGCCGACCGACCACGTGCAGGTCATCGGCAAGGACCGCTACTACCAGATCTGGTTCGGCCACCGCATGGCGTATGTCCGCGCCGCCGACGTAGATCTTCGCTTGGCGTACTAAGTGGCTGACGAAGCCGTCCAGCAACTGTTGGACGGCTTCGTCACGTCCATCCGGTCGGTGCTGCCGGTCCGAGCCGTCTGGGTCCACGGCTCGCTGGCGCTCGGGGACTTCGTGCTGGGGCGAAGCGACTTCGACCTGATCGCGGTGCTGGAGTCGCCGGTCGTGGATCCGGCGCCGTTGATCGAGGTCCATCGAGGTCTGATCAAGGTGACGCCGCTGGCGGCGAAGCTGCACTGCACCTATGTACCGGTGGGCGACCTCGGCGATGCTCGCCAACGGCATCCGACCTTCGCGCAGGGCCGGTACGTCGACCGTCCGGTGACGCCGGTCGGTTGGCGAGAACTGACCCTCGGGGACCTGAGCTGCTACGGACCGCCGCCCTCGTCGTTGCTGGCGGCAACGAGCGACGAGGAGCTGGCCGCGTTCATCCGCCAGGATCTGCGGGAGTTCTGGTATCCGGTCACGGCCAAGCGACTGCCTTGGCGCCGCGACATCTGGGTGGACCTGGGCCTGGTGACGTTCGCGCGGGCGGCGACGACCCTGGCAGCACAACGGTTGATCACCAAGCGGGAGGCGCTCGACCTGCTGCCGTCGCTCGGTGCGCCGGCCGCGGTGGTGCGAGACATCGAGGCCCGGCGGTACGGCCCGGCCGCCCGGGTTCCGCTGCGATGGCGGATCGAGCGCGCCGGGCTGACCCGCGCGTTTCTGCGGACCGAGATCCCGCTCGTTGTCAGTTGACGACTGTCGGGGTGCCGTTGGTGAGGCTGAGCAGTTCCTTGTAGGTGGTGGGGAAGACCGAGTGGGGGATACCGGCCGCGGCCCAGACCACGTCGTACTGCTCGAGCGCCGTGTCGACCAAGGTGCGCACGGGGCTTGGGTGACCGACCGGGGCGACGCCGCCGATCGACTGGCCGGTGTGCTCCTTGACGAACTCCGGGGTGGCGCGGCGGAGCTTGCCGATGCCGAGTTCGGCCGTGAGCTTCGCGGTGTCGACCCGGTGCGCGCCCGACGTCAGGATCAGGACCGGCGAACCGTCGCCGTCGAAGATCAGGCTGTTCGCGATCGCGCCGACCTCGCAACCGAGCGCCGCCGCCGCGGCGGCCGCGGTCGGGACGCCTTCGTCGAGGATCCGGATCTCACCGGTTGCCCCGGCTGCCGCCAGGGCATCGGTCACCTTCTGAACATTGGGATGAGTGCTCACGCTGCAAAACCCTACTTCTGGTAGATCGCGGCCAGCCGCCGGTAGGCGACCGGATTGCTCAGCAGATCGGTGTTGTCCGCGAACTGGTCGATCGAGCCGACCAGCTCCAGCTTCCGGAGCAGGGGATCGCGCACCTGGTCCAGGCAGGCCTGCGCGAACCGGCCGGCCGCGATCACCATCGCCGGCCGCTCGTGGAACTGCCTGGGCGTTGGGTCCACCTCGTCGGTGATCCCCAACGCGTTGTGCCTGCGTCCGACCAGCCCGTACGCCGTCGTCAGCGCGCGCTCGCGATCCACGAGCGCGTCCGCGGCGACTGCTTCCGCCAGGACCCGGTCGAGCCCGTCGTCCTGCGGGAGCCGGACGAACGCAGTACCGAGCCATTTCGTGTACGGCGCGTAGGTGCGTTCCATCAGCAAGGTGAGTCGCATCAGGTCGCGGGTCAGGCGTGCTGTGACAACGCGGGAGCCGAGGTGGTCGCCGACCTCGTCCGTGCGCTGGACGAATGTCTCCTCCTCGGCGATCCGGGACCACTGGCAGGCGAGCAGCCAGAGCCACAGCTCGTCCGGGTACCACGTCAGCACGTCGCGAACCGGCTGAAGCCGGCCGTCATCGGCGTACACGGATCCGGCCACAACGCCGAGCAGCTTCTGCTGCGGGGTGATCAGCCAGTCCTCCGTCCTGAGTCCCGCGGTCGGGTCGAAACCTAGGTGGTCCGTCAGCCAGGCGGCGAGGGTGGACACCTTGACGTGGTGCATGTCCTCCTGGGTGTCCCATCCGAAGCGGACGGCGTGGCCCCGGTAGGTCTCGGGGAGGCCCTCCTCGACCAGCTTCGTGACGCGCTCCACCTCGTCGGCGTCGACGAAGACGTTCAGGCGCGGTCCCCAGCCGTGATCCGTCGACCGGGCCGTGTCGTAGCCGAGGACATCCGAGCCCCAGCCGAGCAGACCTGCCGCGTACGGCGTATCGCCGAGCACGGGCCGGATGACGTCGGCATGGAACCCGGCACCGAGTTCTCCGGCCGGCAGGAACTCGTCGCTGGTCATGGCGCCGACCCTAGTGGTGGCCCCGCTGGACCACACCCGGGTTTTCGCCGCCGGAAATTGTCGGTGGCACCGTCAAGGATGAGGTCATGGACAACGCGGGAGTGCCGGGGGACCGGGCGATCGGAGCGGGCGCGGCTGCGCGTCCCGTTGACGATTGTCGGCGGGCGGCGCTACGCTTCCAGTGTTCGAACAGATGTTCGATTGACGCCGATCCGGTTTCGTCGGGAGACGGGGACGGCGTGATGAGGACAGCTGCTCGGCCCCGGTGCGGAGTTGCGGCCGCAGCGGAAACCGGTGGTCCCGGTGGGCCGGGCGCCGTGGTGGACCTCGACCCCCACCAGGCGCCCACCCACCGGGCCGCTGACCAGGGGAAGTTCGCGCACAGGAGGCGATGGAACATGTGGGAGTTCGACGAGTCCGTTGAGGTGCGTTCGGGCGTCGTGGACGGCATCGAGTCGCCGGAGCAGTTCCTGTGGCGCGGCCGGCTCTGGCGGGTCTGCTCCGTCGAGGCGAGCTGGGTGGAGACCGCCGCCTGGTGGGAGCGCGGTGTGATCGGCTCCGGCGTCGGCGCGGCCACCGCGACCGCCGTGGCGGGATCGTCCGCGGCCGTCGGGGTGCTGGATGCCGATTGGGGACCGCAGCGAGCGGTCTACCGAGTGGAAGCAGGCTGCGGCCGGCATGGGCGTCGCGAGATGTTCGACCTCGCGCACGACCCTGACTCAGGCCGCTGGCAACTGGAGAGGGTGACGGACCGATGACAGTTTCACCGGTTTCCCCGGCAGCCGCCGGATCGGCCAGTCGCGAGCTGACTCGCGCACGGCTGGCGCTTGCCGAGGCACGCGAGGCCGACGACCACCTGATCAAGTACTCCAGCGCTCACGTGGCGGCGCTGCGAGTCGCGGCCGCGGTGCTCGCGGTGCGGGCCCGGCCGGTCCGCTCGGGTCCGCGTCGCCGTGTCCAGCGCAACGCCTGGGTGCTACTGGCCGAGGTCGCGCCGGAGTTCGGCGAGTGGGCGACGTACTTCGCCGCCGGTGCGGCCCAGCGTGCGGCCGCCGAAGCGGGGTTGGAGCGTGCGGTCAGCACTCGCGAGGCCGACGATCTGATCCGCGCCGCGGAGACGTTCTACGACCTGGTGGACTCCAGCCTCCACCTCACTGCGCAGTCGGTCCTCCCCGAGGCCTCCGACCCGCAGTCAGTCCTCGCTCAGCCCTGGATGCAGGCCAGCTAACGGCCCGCGTCGCTCTAGCGGGTGGCGAGGATGTGAAGCTGGGTGGCGATCGCCCGGAAGGCGGGGTGCTGGCTGGCCGCGCGTTCCAGTTCGGCGAGGGCTTCGGCTGCACCGGGTTCGGAGTCGACGAAGGCCGACGGGACCAGGTCCGTGAAGGTGCGGACACCGTGAATGGTGTGGACCATGAAGCCGGCCTCGGCGAGTTCGGCGGACAGGGTGGCTTCGTCGAACCGTCGCGGCATCGGGTCGGCTGAACCCCAGCGGCCGTCGGGGTCCTGCAGTGCGGCCCGCGCTTCGGTGAGATGACCGGCGAGCGCCCGGGCCAGGACGACGGCGTTGCGTTGGGCGACCAGCAGGCTGAGGACGCCGCCCTCACGGAGTACGGACGCCATCGCGTGCAGGGCCTGGGCGGGATCGTCGACGACCTCGAGCACCCCGTGACACAGGACCGCGTCGGCGCTCGACTTCCCCGCGAGGCCGGGCAGTTCGGCCGCGTCGCCCTGCACACCGCGGACCAGTTCACTGACACCTTCGTCGCTGGCGCGGCGTTCAAGCGAGGCCAGCGCGTCCGGGCTGGGATCCACCACGGTGACGCGATGTCCTTCGACGGCGAGCGGTACGGCGAATCCGCCGGTACCACCGCCCAGGTCGACGATGTCGAGGCCGGCTCCCGGATCGATCCGTTCGCGGCCGGCCAGGGCCACCCGGAGAGCCTCGGCGACCAGCGCCGTTCGTACTGAGCGGCGACGTCGGTCGACCATCCTGAGTGCCCTCCTCGCCAGCGGATTCCAGTGCGCCCCACACCCTACTTCCCAGCCGAGGTGGCTCCGACGTGGCTCCGGGCTGGCGCTGGAGTGTCTGTGGCAGTGGTGTGTCCGGTTACGGGGCGTGGTGGCGCGGCGGGGGAGTCCGTGCTCGGCCGGCGGCGACGATCCACGGGGCGCCCCCGGTGGGGTGCGCGGTTGAGGCTTGAACTGTGGGGTAAAGATGGATTCGTCATCGGTTTAGGTGGTCGTCACAGCCCGGAGTTGCCGGACCGTGACGCGCGGGACAGGCGGTCAGGGTTTCGTGGACCGTTCCATCGGCCTAGACTGGGATCGGCCTATCGAGAACGTGCTCACCATGGAGGGATCGACGGTGCCCCTCTCGGAAGAAGAGCAGCGCCAGTTCGAACAGCTCGAACGCGCCCTCGCTGCGGAAGACCCGAAGTTCGTCTCCGCCATGCGAGGGACAAATGTGCGCTTGTACTACAAGCGCCGGGCAGTGCTTGCCGGCGTTGGATTTGTGCTGGGCATCGTCATTCTGATGGCCGGCGCGATCATCCCGAACACCATCATCGGAGTCATCGGCTTCGTGGTGATGGTCGCCGGCCTTTACATCGCGGCGCTGAGCATGAAGCGGATCAGCAACGCGGGCGACGAGGATGACATCCCACCGCCGCCCCCGCCGTCCAAGCGGAGCCGCACGAGACACGAGTCGTCCGGCAGCTTCATGGAGCGGATGGAAGACCGCTGGCGTCGTCGCCGCGACGAGGACCTCTGACCGCGCGCACAGCCGGCCGGCCCTGAGCCGCACCCGAACCACACCCGCGCCTTCGCCGGGTGTGGTTCTCTTTACGCCCCACCAGGCGGCGGTTCAAAGGATCTTGGAACTGAGAGAGGCCGGCAGCGGGTGCTGCCGGCCTCTTTTTGCGTCGCGTGGATTCAGTTGGCGTGGCGGCCGGTGCGGCGGAACAGGACGATGGAGCGCAGCCGGGCCAGCAGCAGGTCGAAGTCGTCCAGCAGGTCGGACGCCTCGGCGCTGCCCCGGTTGAGGTACCAGCGCCACGACCGCGGCAGCATCCGTGCCCTCCACCGGTTCGAGAGTTTCGCCTGACCCCACAGGGCCTTGCGAACCGCGGCCGTTTCGGTTCGGAGATCCACGGCCACGTCGTCGACGCCGGCGTACCGGACTGCTTCGAGGCCGCGGGCGAGGCGTCGCGCCTGCGGATGGACGTCATCCGGCAGTTTGGTGTTCAGCCATTCGCCGAGTTGGCGTGGGGTCGCGCTGTCGGACCAGTCCAGGCCCAGGTCGCGTGCGGTGTCGCGGATCTCGGCCCAGAGGCCTTCGACCCCGGCACGGCCCGGTGGACGAGCGAACCGCTTCCGCCTGGTCAGCGACCGGATCAGCCAGGGGATGCAGAGCAGCAGCAGCGCACCGGCGACCCCGGCGATGATCTTGCCACCGCCGTTGGTGAACCAGTTGCCGGTGTCGATCACGGCGACGCCGTTGTCGTCCGGCAGGTTCCGGTCGGTGTTCGGCTTGTCGATGTTCGGGTCCTGGGTCTGGCCCGGGGTGGTGGCGCCCGTGGTCGGAGCCGTCGTGGGGGTGTCGATGCCCGACGCGGCCGCCTCGGTCCAGCTCGGGGTGTTCGAGACCCGGGCGGAGGGAGTCGGCTCGAAGCGGACCCAGCCGGCACCCTGGAAGTAGAGCTCCGGCCACGCATGCATGTCGTGCATCCGGACGATGTGCTCGCCGTTCTTGCCGGGCTGGCCGGGCAGGAAGCCGATCCCGACCCGCGCGGGGATGTCGAGAATGCGGGCCAGCAATGCCATGCCGGTGGCGAACTGCTCGCAGTACCCGGTCTTGTTCTCGAGCAGGAACGCCTTCAACGCGCCCATCCCGCTCTTGCCGCTGGTGTCAGTGCTGTAGGTGAAGCCACCGTCGGTGCGGAACCACTCCTGCAGCAACACCGCCTCCTGGAACTTGTTGCCCTTGGCCTCGACGGTGAGGTCCTGCGCCAGCCTGCTGAGCTCCGGCGGCGTTCGGTTGGGGACCTCGCTGGTGTACTGGTCCGGAGCGCCGGTGGTGATGCTGTCGCGCAACTGCTCAGGCGTTGGCTGCAGGTCGTACG
Source organism: Kribbella sp. (assembly GCF_035687465.1). Taxonomy (NCBI): domain Bacteria; kingdom Bacillati; phylum Actinomycetota; class Actinomycetes; order Propionibacteriales; family Kribbellaceae; genus Kribbella; species Kribbella sp. Next base: position 8,835 of record NZ_DASRXP010000477.1, on the reverse strand, counting down.
CCTCCAGGCTGTAGTCCTTGCCGCCGACCACCCGCCCGTTCGTGGAGACGACATCCAGCGCGTTCGGGTCGTACTTCCAGGTGTTCTTCAGCGAGATCGACTGCAGCGGATAAGGCACCGGGGCGAACTGCGAGCGGAAGTTCGTGCTCACCTTGATGGTCAGCTTGCTGGTCGGAACCTGGCCGAGATCACCGGTGAAGCCCGGAGGGGCGCTCAGGTCGCTGTTGGTGATCTTCTGCCCGTCGGGACGCGGCGCGATCCGCCAGGTGTTCCCGTCGAACAGGTCCAGCGCGGTCAGCCGCAGGTAGGTCCCCCCGGCCGGGCCACCCTTGTAGGTCAGGGCGGTGACGTTGTCGCCACGCTTCAGGTTCTTGCCCATGTCCAGCATCGGGTCGGTCGCCGAGATGGAGGCGCCGACCCCGGTGCCGGTACCGCCACCGGCCAGACCGTTGCCGACGACACCTTCCGGCAGGGCCGGTAACAGAGCGGGCAGCAGCGCGGCCAGCGCGATGACACTCAGGCCGATCCGGCGGCCGGCCTGACCGAGTGCCGAGGCCTCGATCGGTTCGGACGCGTCCAGATGCGAGACACCGGAGATCCGTCGTCCCCAGCGGCTCAGCCTGGTCCGGCCCTCGGCCGACAACAGCACGATGTAGCCGACCGCGGGCGGGATGAAGAGCAGTGCGGGCAAGCCGCCGTGCACGGTCGCGGCCGGCACCGTGTACATCGTCAGCAGCAGGAGCCCGGACCACGCAGCCTGCCGAAGCTGTACTGCGATCAGGTGGATCAGCAGCCCGGTGGCCGCGATCACCGAGACGGCGAACAACAGCAGGTGCGAGTCCTCGGGCAGCGGCGCGCTGAAGCGGTTGATCGAGTCCATCGCGTTCACCATCTGCTGGTTGAACTCGACGGCCGTGTCCCGCCAGGGCAGCACGCCCCACTTCAGCGTGTCGCGCAGGAAGAAGAAGGAGAGCAGTTCCACCAGCACAGCGAGCTGCACGACCGGTACGACGAACCTCGGCGCCCGCCAGTTCTGCAGCAGGATGCCGACCCCGGTCACCACACCGCAGAGGAACGCGCTGATGAAGAAGAACGGCCCGGAGAAGACCGGTGTTAGTACCAGGGAGCCCAGCACAGTGGCCCCCCAGGCGGCGAGGGAGATCCTGACGTGGCCGGTCATGCGATCCTTCCGCTCCGCAGTCCGAGAGTGGACCACACGGTGGGGAGATGGTCACCGCGCTGCACTCTGGCGACTCGCCAGCCGTTGCGGCGCAGTTCTTGTTCGGTGGCGTCCGTGGCTGTGGTCAGCCTGGCCGCCTTCTCGGTGCCCTCGGCACCGACCGCCCAGCTCGCCGCGTCCAGCAGCAGCGCGACGCCGGTGGCCTGACTGGTCCGCCACCTGTTCAACGCGGTGATGTCCTCGGAGTTGCAAGCTCCGACGATGGCGATCACCAGACTCGGCTCCTGGATGTTGCGGTCGACGGTCAGCAGCGGGCCGATCTCGGCGTACTTGTGTTCCTCCACCGTCGCGCACTCGGTCAGCAGTTGCTGGTTCGTCAGCGGCTGGTGGATCGCGGTCGAGCTGCGGTGGTTGATCGCGGACAGCGTGGTCGGTCCGCCCAGCAGAGTGGTCACATAGCCGCGGCGCAGCCGGTCGGCCCCGACCGAGGCGGCCGCGCTGACCGCCCACTCGAGGCTGGACGAGGGCCCGTGCCCGTGGTGCGAGATGGACCGCGCGTCCAGGAAGATCGAGCACCGGCTCTGCCAGGGCTGCTCCTCGCGGCGCACCATCAGCGATCCGCGCCGGGCGGTCGAGCGCCAGTGCACCCGGCGGAGGTCATCGCCGTCGCGGTACTCCCGCACGGTCGCGTCCTCCTCGCCGGCCGCGGCGATCGCGCGCGGGCGGTTCTCGCCGGAGCCGGCCCGCTCGGCACCGAGCCGGATGTCCGGCAGCTTGAACACCCGCGGCGTGACCAGCAGGTGCTGGCTGCGGGCGAACGTCCGGCTGGTCTCCACCAGGCCGAACGGATCAGCGACCGTCAGCATCAACGGCCCCACCTGGAACAGCCCACGGACGTCCGACTTCACCGGATAGGAGACCGTGCGCTTCCAGTTCGGGCTGACGCGGTCGACCACGAACCTGGGCCGGTGGCCCAGTACATAAGGAATGCGGTCTTCCAGCAGCAACAGCCCAGCCGGCATCCGGCCCTGGTTGCTCAGGGCGAGCTCCACCGTCGCCTGGTGACCGACCGGGACCTGATCCGGACTCAGGCTGCGCCGAACTTGCAGACGCAGCCTGGTCCTGCCGACCACCAGGGCGGCGACGAGTGGCAGAGCGACCAACAGCACTCCCACTCGCAGGAGATCCTTCTGGCCGAGCAGCAACGCGCACAGCGACGCGGTGATACCGGCTGCGACGAATGCCCGCCCCCTGGTGGTCAATCCGCGCAGTGCCTGCCGCATGTCTCAGTCCCGACGGTTGCGGGGCAGCGGCACGGAGGCCACCAGCCCGGAGATGATGTCGGCCGCACCGCGGCCACCAAGATGAGCCTCCGCGGCCGGCAGCACCCGGTGCGCCAGCACCGGAACGGCCAGCTCCTGGATGTCGTCCGGCAGCACGAACTCGCGGGCGTCCAGAGCAGCAGCTGCCCGGGCGGCCCGGATCAGGTGCAGCGTGGCCCGTGGGCTCGCACCCAGCCGCAGCTCCTGCGACCTTCTGGTGGCGCCGGCCAGCGCGACGGCGTACTCCTTGACCGACTCGGACACGTGCACCGAGTGCACTGTCTTCACCAGCCGCAGGATCTGCTGTCCGTCGGTCACCGGCTGCAGAGCGGCCAGCGGATCGGCCGCCGCGTGCCCGTCGAGCATCCGGAGCTCGGCGGCCGGCTCCGGATAGCCCATCGAGAGCCGGGCCATGAAGCGGTCGCGCTGGGCCTCGGGGAGGGGATAGGTCCCCTCCATCTCGATCGGGTTCTGCGTCGCGATCACCATGAACGGCGCCTCGAGCTGGTACGTCGTGGTGTCGACCGTGACCTGGCGTTCCTCCATCGACTCCAGCAACGCGGCCTGCGTCTTCGGCGAGGCCCGGTTGATCTCGTCGCCGACCACGATGTTGGCGAACACCGCGCCCGGCTTGAACTCGAACTCGCGGTTCTCCTGGTTGAAGACCGACACGCCGGTGATGTCCGACGGGAGCAGGTCCGGCGTGAACTGGATCCGCCGCACGGTGCAGTCGATCGACTTGGCCAGTGCTTTCGCGAGCATCGTCTTACCGACGCCCGGTACGTCCTCGATCAGTAGATGTCCCTCGGCGAGTAGCACGGTCACTGCTACCTCGACGACATCGGGTTTGCCTTCGATAACTGTCTCGATGGCTCGGCGGACCCGTCCCGCCACCTCCGTCAGCTCGTCGAAATCCATGGCCGAGCTGGTCGCGGTGGTGCTCACCCTAGGTCCTCCCCATTGATTGATGGCCGAATCATTCTGACCCGGGGTCGGGGTCGGGCCTAGTTTTCGGCTCGTTTCGTTACCAGTCGTTTCGGTCGCCATCGAAATGCCCCTCACCCGGTGTTGCCGATCTGTGACCTCCAGCGTACGGGGGAGCGAAACGGCGCGTATTTGGTTGACGGTGGGGCAAAGTGGAGTAAGGTGGAGCGCAGTGGTACTGAAATGGTGGAAAGAGCTCGACCTGAAGTCGGCGAGTCCGCAACGGGGAGGTGGAGCGTGTTCCTCGGAACGCACTTCCCCAAGCTCGACGACAAGGGACGGCTGTTCCTACCGGCGAAGTTCCGCGACGACCTTGCGGAGGGCCTGGTGATCACCCGTGGACAGGAGCGGTCGCTGTTCGTGTGGCCCGAAGCGGAGTTCGTGCAACTGACCGAGCAGCTGAAGCAGGCGCCGATCACCAACAAGGGTGCTAGGGACTATCTGCGGATGTTGTTCGCCGGTGCCTCCAACGAGGTACCGGACAAGCAGGGCCGGGTCACCATCCCGCCGATGCTGCGCGATTACGCAGGACTGGATCGCGACTGTGTCGTCATCGGGGCGATGAACAGGGTGGAGATCTGGAACACGGAGAGCTGGAACACGTACTCCGCGGAGCAGGAGCAGGCATTCGCCGACCTGTCCGAGGAGGTGCTGCCCGGCATCTTCTGAGGTAGCCCGCGAGAGCGCCGGACGTCCGGTGAGATCACGGGTCCGACTTCCGACCTGAGTGTTGGCGCCACTTCCCCGGCGCCAAGGCCGACAGGTACTTCCCCGGAAGGCGAACCCGCGATCTGACCGGACGAGCCGCTCCACCTGGCTCCACCGCACCATCCCGCCCCGCACCAGCAGGACCGAAGAGCAGTAACAGAACCCGCGAGGGCAGGGTCGCTCCCGCGGCTAGGGAAGGGTCGAGATGGACGGTGCTGAGCGCGGTGCGCAGGGAACGGTGGGCTGACGCCATGCCGAATCCTGGGCCGACTCCCGAGCCCTCCTCGCGCCACGTCCCGGTCATGCTCGACCGCGTCGTCGCCCTCCTCGGTCCCGCGCTCACGCAGCCCGGTGCCGTCCTGGTCGACGCCACCCTCGGCCTCGGCGGTCACTCCGAGGCGTTCCTGCAGCGGTACCCCGAGGTCCGCCTGATCGGCCTCGACCGCGATCCCGAAGCTCTCCGCCTGGCCGGCGAGCGCCTCGCCCCGTACGCCGAGCGCATCACGCTGGTGCACGCCGTGTACGACGAGCTGCCGCAGGTGCTGGCGGATCTCGAAGTCCCCGCCATCGACGGGATCCTCTTCGACCTCGGTGTCTCCTCCATGCAGCTCGACGAGGCCGATCGCGGTTTCGCCTACGCGCAGGACGCGCCGCTCGACATGCGGATGGACAACACCGCGCCGACCACGGCCGCGGACATCCTGAACACCTACAGCTCGGCCGAGCTGGCCCGCATCCTGTTCCAGTACGGCGAGGAGAAGTTCTCCCGCCGGATCGCAGACCGGATCGTCAAGGCCCGCGAGACCGAGCCGTTCACGAACAGCGCCCGGCTGTCCGAGCTGGTCCGCGACGCGATCCCGCAGGCGGCCCGTCGGACCGGGGGACACCCGGCCAAGCGGACCTTCCAGGCGTTGCGGATCGAGGTCAACGGCGAGCTCGAGGTACTGCGGCGCGCCCTGCCGGCCGCGGTCGCCTCGCTCGCGCTGCACGGCCGGATCGTGATCATGAGCTACCACTCACTGGAAGACCGGATCGCCAAGCAGACGCTGGCGGCCGCGACCAAGTCCGACGTGCCCGATGACCTGCCGGTGATTCCGGCCGGCCACGAGCCGTATCTCAAGCTGCTGACGCGTGGTGCCGAGCGGCCGACCGATGAAGAGCTCGTGGCGAACCCGCGGGCCACCTCGGTGCGGGTCCGGGCGGCCGAGCGGGTCCGCGAGAAGGGCTTGGTGGCCTGATGAGCACAGTGTTCAGTCCGTCGAAGGCGCGGGTCACTCCGTCGCCGGCGGTCAAGTCGGAGCCGAAGCTCAGAGTCGTCTACGGCGCGCCGTTCCGGCCGCCGCGGATGCCGTTCGTCATTTTCGTGGTGTCGCTGCTCGCGGCCGGTCTGGTCGGGTTGCTGCTGCTCAACACGGAACTGCAGCGCGGCACGTTCCAGGTGACGGCGCTGAACCAGCAGGCGGATGGGCTGCGCGACCAGCAGGAGCAGTTGGAGCGGCAGGTACGCACGCTGGAATCGCCGCAGAACCTGGCGGACCGGGCGCTGCGGATGGGCATGGTGCCGAACCCGAACCCGGTGTTCCTCCGCCTGTCCGACGGCAAGGTCCTCGGCGTACCGGAGGAAGGCAAGGCCGGTACCGGCGCCGCGATGTTCGGCCCCGGCACCCCGACCAAGCCCAAGCCGTCCACCCCCGCCACCCCCAAGCCCCCGGCGAACACACCTAAGCCGCCGGCGAACACCACGAAGCCGCCGGCGAATACGACGAAGCCGCCAGTAGGTACGACAGGGGCTCAGACCAACACACCGACCGGGGGCTGATGGGATGACGGAGCGACGGGGCAACGAACCGCCACGCAGACGTGGCGGCGAACCCGAGCGGGGAACTCCACCCCGCAAAACCCCGTCGCGCCGTCCAGCCCCTACAGACAGCAAACGCTCCACCCCACAGCGTCCCGCTAGCGAAACCGGCAAGCCGCCGCCCGCCCGTCGGCCCAACAACACAGGCGCCTCCAGCCCAGCCGCTCCCCGCAAGGCGAGCACTGGCAAGGCGGGCGAACGCCCGAGCCGCAAGAGCGCGAGCGATGCGCGCCCGAACGGCAGCGGCGTGCGTGCGAGTACCGAGTCTTCAGGTCGAGCTGCGCGAGATGCGCCACGCGCCGCTGGTGCCGGCCGGGGCAGTGGCGGCAGCGGGCGCTCCAGCACTGAATCTTCTCGTCGGGGTTCGGGGGAGCAGGCGCGGCGGGTTGCGAAGAAGGCAGCGGCTCGGCCTCGGAAGGCTGGGCAGGGTGGTGATGCTCGCCCTTTAGCGCGGCGGGTTGGGCCTGAGGGGGGTCCGCGGAAGGCTGTTGCCAAGAAGGCAGCGCCGCCGCGGAAGCGGAAGCCGCAGAGCAGACGGCCGCCGGCTCTTAAGAAGAGGAAGCCGAAGCGCCCGCCGCGGACCCTGAAGCTCGGGCGTCCCGCGCTGCGGTTGCGCGTCACGTTCGGCGTGATGGCGTTCGTACTGTCCCTGTTCGCCGGTCGCCTCATCCTGCTGCAGGGTGTCGACCCGGACTCCTACGCGCTCGCCGCGTCCAAGGAGAACACCAAGCCTTTCCTCCTGCACGCCTCCCGCGGCGACATCCTCGACCGCAACGGCGTCCCGCTGTCCGTCTCCGAGGACGCCGTGGCGATCACCGCCGACCCCTCCCAGACCAGCAAGGTCGCGCCCGAACTGGCCGCTGTCCTGGCCCCCAGACTCTCCGGTACTACGTACGACAAACTCGTGGCAGCGATGACCAAGAAGGGCAGGTTCGTCTACCTCGCCCGCCAGGTCAGCCCGCAGACGTGGAACCAGATCGAGGCCGAGCTGAAAGCGCAGAACAAGACGCGCTCGGAGGCGGACCAGCCGCTGCTCGCCGGCCTCTACACCGAGGACGACCCGATCCGCAGCCACCCGAACGGCACCATCGCCGCGAACGTGGTCGGCGTGGTCGGTGCCGAGGGCAAGGGTCTGGCCGGGCTCGAGTACGGCCTGAACGACAAGCTGTCCGGCCAGGACGGCAAGGCCATGTACGAGGTCGATGCCAAGGGCAACAAGATCCCGAACGCCGACCACACCGTGGAAGAGCCGAAGCCGGGTCAGACCGCGCAGCTCACCCTGGACGCGGATCTGCAGTGGTTCGCGGAGAAGCGGATCGAGCAGGCGGTGAAGCAGTACAAGGCGGAGTCGGGCGCGGTCGTCACGATGGACGTGAAGACCGGCGAGATCCTGACGATGGCGAACTACCCGACGTACGACCCGAACAAGCCGGTGAAGTCGGGCTCGCTGAAGAACCCCGCGCTGGAACAGGTCTACGAACCGGGCAGTGTGCAGAAGGTGGTCACCATGGCCGCCCTCGCCGACGCCGGCCTGATCTCGCTGGACACCAAGCTCAAGGTGCCGGGTTCGTACACCGTGCAGCGCCGGACGATCAAGGACCACTGGGACCACGGCAACCTGAACCTGACCATCGCCGGCGTGATCGCCAAGTCGTCGAATGTCGGCACCATCATGGCCGCGCAGCAGATGCCGATCCCGGACTTCGTGCACTACCTGAAGAACTTCGGCTTCGGCGAGCCGACCGGACTCGGCTTCCCCGGCGAGAGCCGCGGCCTGATGCCGCCCGGTGACGAGTGGAGCGAGCTGACCCGGTCGAACGTCGCGTTCGGCCAGGGCCTGTCGGCCAGCGCGGTCCAGATGACCGCGGCCGTCAACGCTGTCGCCAACGGTGGGGTCTACGTGCCGCCCAAGCTGGTCAAGGACTACGTCGGCGCCGACGGCACCGCAGTACCGACTGAGTCCGGGCCGTCGCGCCGGGTGGTGAGCGAGTCCGCCGCCAAGCAGGTGGCCACGATGATGGAGTCCGTCACGGCCAAGGGCGGTACTGCGACCCAGGCGGCCATCCCCGGCTACCTCGTCGCGGGCAAGACCGGTACTGCGCAGGAGGTGGACTCCAAGTGCGGTTGCTACAGCAAGTGGGCCACGTCGTTCGCCGGGTTCGCCCCCGCGGACAACCCGCGCTTCGTCACCTACGTCGTCCTGCAGAACCCGACCAACGGGCGCAGCGGTGGCGGCCAGGGCGGCCCGGTCTTCCGCGATGTCATGAGCTACGCCCTGCAGAAGTACGCCGTACCGCCGACCGGCGCCAAGCAGCCCGACGTTCCGCTGACCTGGTGATCACCAAGTCTGCGGAACGACGAGTCAGATTTGCTCAACGGCCGGGACGGCGTCGGTCAGTTGCCGGACCGCGTCGGCGGTCCAGGCTCCCGCGGTGATCACGACGACGTGGTCGGCTCCCAGGTCGGCGAGCGCGGCGCACCGCCGGCTGAAGTCGGCGGACGACTCGCCGGGCTCGAGGCGGGTCGCCACGGTCTTGATGATCTCGGCGTAGTCCCGGCCCACGGCGTCGCAGTGCTCGGCCAGGATCGCGAGCTTGCGCTTGATCGTCGCGCCGCCGTCGGGGATGTCGGGCAGGTTGCAGGCCTGGGCGTACTGGGCCACGAGCCGCAGCGTCTTCTTCTCGCCCATCCCGCCGACCATGATCGGCGGGTGCGGCCGGGTGACCGCGGCGGGACTGTTGATCGGGCGTTCGAGGCGGTTGCGGACTCCCTCGAACGCGGTC
>NZ_DASRXP010000476.1:0-4140 GCF_035687465.1 Kribbella sp. | reverse complement strand
CCCATGATCGCGTGCGTCTGACCACCGGCGATGGTCAGGTCGACGCCGCGCAGGATCTCCTTCGGGCCGTTCTCGGTGTCGACCGACACGTGCAGGTCGCGGATCTCGAGTGTCGCCATGGGGTCTTCTATCTCCGTCTGGTTAGGAAGCTTGGTTCAGGGGGTTCTTGACGTCGACCAGTAGGTCGTCGCCGTCGAGTCGGACCGGGTAGACCGGCACCGGTTCGTAGGCCGGCAGGCTGGTCGGCTCACCGGTCCGCAGGTCGAACCGCGAGCCGTGCAGCCAGCACTCGATCTCGCACTCGCCGACCTCGCCCTCGGACAACTGGATCTGCGCATGCGAGCACTCGTCCCGGACGGCGAAGTACTGGCCTTCGCTCTTCACGACCGCCACCTCCACGCCGCCGACCTCGGTCGCCACGACCCCTTCGTCAGGGACGTCGGCCACCGCGCAGGCGCGCTCGAACGAGTCAGTCATCTCAGGCCTTGGTCGCCTCTGTGAGGGCTGCCGTCCTGGCCAGCTTCTGCTCGATCACCTCGTGCAGGTGGTCGGTGACCTCCGGTACGCCGATCCGGCCGATGATGTCGTTGAAGAAGCCGGACACCACCAACCGCCGGGCCGCGTCCTCGGGGATGCCGCGGGCCTGCAGGTAGAACAGCTGCTCGTCGTCGAACCGGCCGGTCGCCGAGGCGTGCCCGGCACCCTCGATCTCACCGGTCTCGATCTCCAGGTTCGGCACCGAGTCGGCGCGGGCGCCCTCGGTCAGGACCAGGTTCCGGTTCAGTTCGAAGGTGTTGGTGCCCTCGGCCGCGGCCCGGATCAGCACATCGCCGATCCACACCGAGCGAGCGGCCTCGCCGGCCAGCGCGCCCTTGTAGAGCACGTTGCTCTTGCAGTTGACCGCCTCGTGGTCGACGAAGAGCCGGTTCTCGTGGTGCTGACCCGACTCGGCGAAGAGCACGCCGAGGAGATTCGCGTCGCCACCGGGTCCGGCGTACCGGACGTTGGTGGACAGCCGGACGACCTTGCCGCCGAGGGTGACGGCGACGTGGTTGAGCTTGGCATCGCGGCCCAGTACTGCGTCGTGCTGCGCGATGTGGATCGACTCGGTGTCGCCCTGCTGGATCGAGACGACCCGGAGCTCGGCGCCGTCGCCGACGACGATCTCCACGCATGCGCCGTACTCGCCGGCGCCGGTGTGATCGATGATCACGGTCGCCCGGCTGTGCCGGCCGGCCTCGATCACCAGGTGACCGAAGCCGCGACCGCCCAGGCCGGTGACATTCACGTGCACCGGCTCGATCAGCTCCGCCTCGACCGGGATCCGGACGGCCTGCACGTCACCGGCGTACTTCCACGCGATGGCGGCGATCCGGTCCTGCGGCGTGAGGGCCTTGACCGCGTCGGCACTGATCGTCTCGACGACCACACCCTCGGGCGCGGTCGCCTCGATCTTCGGGATCTCGGTCCCGGCCTCGTCGGCGAACAGGGCCTTCAGGGCCTTCACCGGGGTGAAGCGCCACTCCTCCTCGCGCCCGTTCGGCACGGGGAAGTCGGCCACGTCGTACGACGTGGTGCGCTCGCTGCGGGCCTGCAGCGGCACCGGCGATCCTGGCCCGTGAGAGTGGCCCTGGTTGCCGGTGGCGACCAGGGTTTCGGTGGCTGACATCAGCCGACGGCCCCTTCCATCTGCAGTTCGATCAGGCGGTTCAGTTCCAGCGCGTACTCCATCGGGAGCTCGCGGGCGATCGGCTCGATGAAGCCGCGGACGATCATCGCCATCGCCTCGTCCTCGGCCATCCCGCGGCTCATCAGGTAGAAGAGCTGGTCATCGCTGACCTTGGAGACGGTCGCCTCGTGCCCCATCGTCACGTCGTCCTCGCGGACATCGACGTACGGGTAGGTGTCGGAGCGGCTGATCGTGTCGATCAGCAGCGCGTCACAGCGCACCGTGGACTTGCTGTGGTGGCTGCCCGGCGCGACCTCGACCAGACCCCGGTACGACGTCCGGCCGCCGCCGCGGGCGACCGACTTCGAGATGATCGAGCTCGACGTGTACGGCGCGTTGTGCACCATCTTGGAACCGGCGTCCTGGTGCTGGCCCTCGCCGGCGAACGCGATCGACAGCGTCTCGCCCTTGGCGTGCTCGCCCATCAGGTAGACGGCCGGGTACTTCATCGTCACCTTGGAACCGATGTTGCCGTCGATCCACTCCATCGTCGCGCCCTCTTCGCAGGTGGCGCGCTTGGTGACCAGGTTGTAGACGTTGTTCGACCAGTTCTGGATCGTCGTGTAGCGGCAGCGGGCGCCCTTCTTCACGATGATCTCGACCACCGCGGAGTGCAGCGAGTCCGACTTGTAGATCGGCGCCGTACAGCCCTCGACGTAGTGCACGTAGGCGTCCTCGTCGACGATGATCAGGGTCCGCTCGAACTGGCCCATGTTCTCGGTGTTGATCCGGAAGTAGGCCTGCAGCGGGATGTCCACCTTGACGCCCTTGGGCACGTAGATGAACGAGCCGCCGGACCAGACCGCCGTGTTCAGCGCGGCGAACTTGTTGTCGCCGACCGGGATCACGGAGCCGAAGTACTCCTGGAAGATCTCCGGGTGCTCCTTCAGGGCGGTGTCGGTGTCCAGGAAGAGGACACCCTGCGCCTCCAGGTCCTCACGGATCTGGTGGTAGACGACCTCCGACTCGTACTGCGCGGCTACGCCGGCCACGAGGCGCTGCTTCTCCGCCTCGGGGATGCCGAGCTTGTCGTAGGTGTTCTTGATGTCCTCGGGCAGCTCTTCCCAGCTGGTGGCCTGCTTCTCCGTCGAGCGGACGAAGTACTTGATGTTGTCGAAGTCGATGCCGGACAGGTCGGCACCCCACGACGGCATCGGCTTGCGGTCGAAGAGCTTCAGGCCCTTCAGGCGCAGGTCCAGCATCCACTCCGGCTCGTTCTTCAACGTCGAGATGCCGCGAACGACATCGGCGTTGATGCCGCGCTTGGCGACCGAACCGGCAGCGTCACTGTCGGACCAGCCGAACTTGTACGTGCCGAGCCCGTCGAGCTCGGGGTGAGCGGTTTGCGTCATCAGGCATTCCTCGCAGATTCGCCGTCGGAAACAGGGGAAACCGGTGCCGGGGCACCGGGAATGTGCGTAGTACAGACACCGTCGCCGTGGGCGATGGTGGCCAGTCTTTGGACGTGCCGGCCGAGCAACCGCGAGAAGACCTCGGTCTCGGCCTCGCACAACTGGGGGAACTGCTCGGCCACGTGCGCGACCGGGCAGTGGTGCTGGCAGAGTTGCTCGCCGGCACCGGCCTGCTGGGTGGAGGCGGCGAACCCGTCCGCGCTGAGCGCCTGGGCCAGCACCTCCGCCTTCTTGCCCTCGGGAGCCTCGTCCACGAGTTGCCGGTACCGCTTCTCCACCTCGTGGACCCGGATCCGGGCGAACTCGGCGACCGCGTCCTCCCCGCCCGCCTTGGCGATGAACTGCAGCGCCGTGGCGGCCAGGTCGTCGTACGCCTGGTGGAAAGCGTGCCGGCCGGTGTCGGTCAGCACGAACACCTTCGCGGGACGGCCACGGCCTCGGGGGCCGTAGACCCGCTCCTCGCGGGACTCGACCAGGCCCGCTTCGAGCAGGTGGTCGAGGTGCCGGCGGACCGCTGCCGGGGTGAGCGCGAGCCGCTCGGCCAGCACCGCGGCGCTGGACGGGCCATTGGTCAGGATCGACCGTGCGACCCGGTCCCGGGTCGACTCGTCCCGCGCGACAGCGCTGCCTGAAGGCACACGGCTGTCCTGAGCGGGAGTTTTCACAACATCAGTGTCACCTAATTACCAAGGGCCTTCAAATAAGGCTGCCCTAACCGGTTCACGCCGCCCCGCCTGCCTCTAAGGGTGACCGTGAGGAGCGTCACGTCGACGGGTTTCCTAGACTGCGGGTGTGCCAGTCGCGGTGGAGATCGAGAACCTCGTCGTCCGGTACGGCGAGAAAGCCGCGGTCGACGGCCTCAGTCTCACCGTATCCGGCGGAACAGTGACGTCCGTGCTCGGCCCCAACGGCGCCGGCAAGACCACCACGCTGGAGACCTGTGAGGGCTACCGGCGACCGCAGCAGGGCACCGTGTCCGTCCTGGGTCTGAACCCCCAG
>NZ_DASRXP010000475.1:0-13610 GCF_035687465.1 Kribbella sp. | reverse complement strand
CCGCACGCCGGCCGCCTTCCACTTCTCGACGATCGCCCGGTGCCTGTCGACCTCGAACCACTCGATCACGGCCCGGGCGATGGTCGGGCCGACGCCTTCGATCTGCGACAGCTCCTCCTCACTGGCGGCCTGGATCGCGTCGATGTCGTCGTACGCGGCGGCCAGAGCGGCAGCGGCGGTCGGGCCGACATGCCTGATCGACAAGGCGACGAGGCCGCGGGCGAGCGGTTGCGTCTTCGCCTGCTCGAGGTTCGCCACCAGGCGTTTCGCGTTCGCGGACAGGGCTCCCGCCTTGGTGGTGAAGAACGGGCTGCGGGACAGGTCGTCCTCGGTCAGGCCGAACAGGTCGCCTTCGTCGGCGATCAGCTCGCCGCTGATCAAGGCGTCGGCGGCCTTGAAGCCGAGCACCTCGATGTCGAACGCGGACCGCCCGGCCAGGTGGAAGAGCCGCTCGCGCAACTGCGCCGGGCAGGACCGCGAGTTGGGGCAGCGGATGTCCACGTCCCCTTCCTTCATCGGCCGCAGCTCGGTCCCGCAGGACGGGCAGTGGGTCGGCATCCGGAACGGATGAGCGTCCTTCGGGCGCAGCTCGATCACCGGGCCGAGGATCTCCGGGATCACGTCGCCGGCCTTGCGCAGCACGATGGTGTCGCCGATCCAGACGCCCTTGCGCTCCACCTCCTGGGCGTTGTGGAGGGTGGCGAACTCCACCGTCGACCCGGCGACCCGGACCGGCTCCATCACGCCGTACGGGGTGACGCGACCGGTGCGGCCGACGTTCACCGCGATGTCGAGCAGCTTGGTGGTGACTTCCTCGGGCGGGTACTTGTACGCGATCGCCCAGCGCGGGGCGCTCGAGGTGGACCCGAGCGCACGTTGGAGATCCACCTCGTCGACCTTGACCACGACGCCGTCGATCTCGTGGTCGACCGAGTGCCGGTTCTCGCCGTAGTACGCGATGAACTCGTTGACCTCGGCGAGTGTGCCGACCCGGCGCGCGCGTTCGCTGACCGGCAGGCCCCAGGCCTTCAGCTGCTCGTACGCCGTCGACAGCCGGCTGACGTGATACCCCTCGACCTTGCCGAGGCCGTGCACGACGAACCTCAAAGGCCGTTGCGCCGAGACCCGCGGGTCCTTCTGCCGCAATGAGCCGGCCGCGCCGTTGCGGGGGTTGGAGAACGGGGCCTTGCCCGCCGCCACCAGCTGGGCGTTCAGCTCGCTGAAGTCCTCGACCCGGAAGTAGACCTCACCGCGCACCTCGAGGAAGGTCGGCAGGTCGTCGCCGTCCAGCTCGTTCGGGATGCTCTTGATGGTGCGGACGTTCAGGCTGACGTCCTCGCCGGTCCGCCCGTCGCCGCGGGTCGCGCCACTGACCAGCCGACCGTTCTCGTACACCAGGTCCAGTGCCAGCCCGTCCACCTTCAGCTCGCAGATGAACCCGCTGTCGTGGATCTGCTGGACCGTGACCTCTCGCTCCAGCCGCTTCGCCCAGGCCTCCATCTGCTCGGCGGAGAAGGCGTTCGCCAGGCTCTCCATCCGCGTCGGGTGCTCGACCGGCGCGAACAGCGTGGAGATCGGCACGCCGACCTTCTGCGTCGGCGAGTCGGGCGTGCGGAGCTCGGGATACTTCTCCTCGATCGCTTCCAACTCGTGCATCAGCACGTCGAAGTCGGCGTCCGAGATGGTCGCGGTGGCCATGTAGTAGCGGAACCGGTGATCCTCGATCTCCCGGCTCAGCTCGGCATGCCGCTCGCGCACCTCGGGCGGCGCGGCAGGCTGGTCTGCGGCAGTGGTCTCCGGAATCTCCGTACTCATGAGGAGAACTTACCGCCGCCCACCGACGAAATCCGTTACTCGTCGGCCTTCTCGGCTACTTCTTCCGCCGTACTGCGTAAGACGTCCAGGCGGGATTTGGCGTCGACAGCGGAGGTGGCTCCGGCGAGGCCGCAGGCTGGGGTGAGGACGACCTGCTTGAGGCGCTCGGGATCCAGGCCGAGCTCGCGCCAGCGGCGTACCAGGAGCTCGGCTGCTTGTTCCGGACGAGGTACAGGGCCAGTGGTGGGGACCACGCCCGCGTAGAGCGTCGTACCGGCCTCTACTGCCAACGCGATCTGCTCCCAGGCGGCTTCCGTGAGTAGTGAAACGTCTACCGCCACTCCCCCGGCTCCTGCTTTGGTGAACACCTCGATAGGCGGCCGGGCCGCGCAGCAGTGCACCACGGTCCTCGCAGGGCTTGCTGCTTCGACTACACGGTTCAGGAGCTCCACAGCACCGGGACCGTCCACCGAACGATGCTTGCTCCACCCGCTGGCCGTCGGAACCGCCCCAGCCAGTACTGCGGGTAGCGCGGGCTCGTCCAACTGCACGATCAGGTCTACGCCGGGCACTCGGCGGCGTACCTCGGCCACGTGGTCGTTCAGCCCGTGCGCGAGCGCGTCGGCCAAGTCACGACGGGCTCCGTAGTCGGCAAGCAGCTTGTCACCGCGCGGCAGCTCTACCGTCGCCGCCAGCGTCCACGGCCCGGTCAGCTGCACCTTCAGCGGCCCCGTGTAGCCGTCAGCAAGCTCTTCCAGGACATCCAGGTCCTCTGCCAGCAACGACCGCGCCCGGCGCTGGTCCAGGCTCGCCCGAGGGTCGGAACCACCAGTGAGCCGCCAGCCCGCCGGCTGCAGGTCCGCCGCCAGATCACCCAGTACTGCGACCGCCCGGCTCACCATGTCGCCGTACGGACGAGCCGGCAACTCGGGCAGAAAGGGAATGTCGACAGCCTCGAGAACAACCTTCAGCCACTCACGGAGATTCTCCCCGGGTAGCGATCCCAGCCCGGTCGTTGTCACGTCAGACCTTCTGGGTTGCGCGCTCGACCGTGTCGATGGTGGCAGAGCCGATCACGCGGGTGCCGTCGTACAGGACGACTGCCTGGCCCGGGGCGACCGCGTCCGCGGGCTCGTCGAACTCGACCAGCACCTGGTCGTCCTCGAGCCGGGCGGTGACGGCGATCTCCTCGCCGTGCGCACGCAGTTGCGCCTTCACGTGCAGGGTCTCGGTCGGCGCGGGACCGCACCAGCGCGGCTTGGACGCGGTCAGCCGCTCGACCGCCAGCTCTGCGCGGGACCCGACCGTGACCGTGCGATCCACCGGCGAGATGTCCAGGACGAATCTCGGCTTGCCGTCGGCGGCCGGCGTACCGATCTTGAGGCCCTTGCGCTGCCCGACGGTGAAGCCATGGGTGCCCTTGTGCTCACCCAGCTTGTTGCCCTGCGCATCGACGATGTCCCCCGGCGACTCGCCCAGCTGCTTGCTGAGGAAGCCCGGAGTGTTGCCGTCGGCAATGAAGCAGATGTCGTGGCTGTCCGGCTTGGCCGCCACCGACAGCCCGCGGCGCTCGGCCTCGGCGCGGATCTCGGTCTTGTTCGTGTCGCCGAGCGGGAAGAACGCGTGCTTCAGCTGCTGCTGGGTGAGGACGCCGAGCACGTACGACTGGTCCTTCGCCGGATCCACCGCGCGATGCAGCTCGCGTCCGTGCGGAGTCTCGACGATCTGGGCATAGTGGCCGGTGGCAACGGCATCGAACTCCAGCGCCAGGGCCCGGTCGAGGACCGCGCTGAACTTGACCTTCTCGTTGCACCTGAGGCACGGGTTCGGCGTACGGCCGGCCGCGTACTCCGCGACGAAGTCCTCCACCACGTCCGCGTGGAACCGCTCGGCCAGGTCCCAGATGTAGAACGGGATGCCGATCACGTCCGCGGCGCGGCGGGCATCGCGAGAGTCCTCGATCGTGCAGCAGCCGCGAGCACCACTGCGATAGGACTGCGGGTTGCGGCTCAACGCCAGGTGCACACCGACCACGTCGTGCCCGGCCTCGGCCATCCGCGCCGCCGCGACGGCGGAGTCCACCCCGCCGGACATGGCTGCGAGTACCCGCATCAGTTGTTCCTTCCCACGTTCTGCAGTCCCGCGGACATCGCCCGCTCGACCACTGGTCCGATGTTCTCCAGTACGGCGTCCACGTCGGCCCGGGTACTGGTGTGCCCGAGGGTGAACCGGAGCGACCCGCGCGCCCGCTGGTCGTCGTACCCCATCGCCAGCAGCACGTGGCTCGGCTCGGCGACGCCGGCGTTGCAGGCGGATCCGGTCGAGACCTCGATCCCGCGCGCGTCGAGCAGCAGCAGGAGCGAGTCGCCCTCGCAGTCCTTGAACGACAAGTGTGCGTTGCCGGGCAAGCGACCCGTCGGGTCCCCGGAGAGCTCGGCGCCGGGGACCGTACCGATGACGCCTTCGATCAAGGCGTTCCGGAGGGTCGTCAGGCGCTCGGCCAGCTCGGCCTGGTGCTTGACCGCGTGCTCCACCGCGACGGCGAACCCAGCGGTCGCGGGGTGGTCGAGCGTGCCCGACCGTACGTCGCGCTCCTGGCCGCCGCCGTGCACGATCGGTACCAGCTTCGTCTCCTTGCGGACCACCAGCGAGCCGATCCCGTACGGACCGCCGACCTTGTGCCCGGAGATCGTCATCGCGTCGACGCCGAGCGCGGCGAAGTCCACCGGCACCTGCCCGACCGCCTGGACGGCGTCGGTGTGCACGGGGATGTCGTAGGCCTTGGCCAGCGCGGCGACCCCGGTAACCGGCTGGAGCGTGCCGACCTCGTTGTTCGCCATCATCAACGTGACGAAGGATACGGACTCGGGGTCCTGCTCGATAGCGTGCTGTACGTCGTCAGGCCGCACCCGGCCGAGCTGGTCGACCGGCAACCACTCGATCTCCGCGCCTTCATGCTGCGCGAGCCAGATGGCCGGATCCAGTACTGCGTGATGCTCCACGCCGCTGAGGAGGATCCGCCGGCGGCGCGGGTTCTCGGCGAGCCGGGCCCACCACAGGCCCTTGAGGGCGAGGTTGTCCGCCTCGGTGCCGCCGGAGGTGAACACCACCTCGCTCGGCTGCGCGTTGAGCGCCTCGGCGATCGTCTCGCGCGACTCCTCGACGGTCCGCCGGGCAGCGCGACCGGATCCGTGCAGGGAGGATGCATTGCCCGTGCGCCCGAGGTGCGAGGTCATCGCCTCGATCGCCGCGGGCAGCATCGGAGTCGTCGCGGCGTGGTCCAGGTAGACCGTGCGACGGGCAGAAGAGGTCATAACACCCTCAAGGGTATGTCCGCCCACCTTCTTCCCGCTCATCCGGCCCGTTTCCGCACGGCCCACACCCATCACCCAGTGGGGCGGCTGGTTCGGCGTGCCGCTCGAAGTGTTCCGACGCGGGGCGTTAGCTGGTCCGCGTACCGTTCAGACGTGTCCACAGTGCACTCGGCGCCCGACCCGTCGCCCCAGCACCGGCCGGCTAGGAGGAGTTGGGTCGAGCAGGTGATGGGGTTGCCCGTCAGCGTGCTGGCTCGCGGGTCGCTGGCCCACTCGTCCCGGGCGGACGAGGCCGTTCAGTCGGTGTACGCCGAACTGCGGGAGGTCGACCGCGTCTTCTCGCCGTACCGACCGGACAGCGCGGTGAGCAGGCTCGGCCGGGGCGAACTGAGCTTGGCGCAGACCGACCAGGTCGTCCGCGAGGTGGCGGATCGTTGCTCCTGGGCGCGGGACCTGACCGGCGGACTCTTCGACGCGACCCGCCCGGACGGCTACTGGGACCCGTCCGGCCTGGTGAAGGGCTGGGCCGTCGAGCGGGCGAGCAACCGCCTCGCCGAGGTCGCCGACCTCGACTGGTGCCTCAATGCCGGCGGTGACGTGGTGGTCCTGTGCCCCTCGGGCCAGCCTTTCACCGTGGGAATCCAGGACCCTCGAGACCAGGGCCGAGTGGCCACGGCGATCTCATGCCGCTCGGGTGCGGTCGCGGCAAGCGGGACCGCCGCCCGAGGAGCCCATCTGTACGACCCCGGGTCAGGTCGCCCGGCGAGTGGCAGTTGGCTGTCCATCTCGGTGCGCGGTCCATCCCTGGAGACTGCCGACGTACTGGCGACCGCCGCCTTCGTCGCGGGCGACGGTTGGCCCGAAGTCCTGCACGCGGCCCCCGGCTATGCAGGTTTGGGCATCGCCACCGACGGCACCCTCCACGCCACGGCGGACTGGACTGTGCCCACCGACGGAGCAGACCGATGAGTGGGGTGAGTCTGCTGCTGGTCGAGGATGATCTCGAGTTGGCGGGGCTGCTGGATCGGGTGCTGACCGACGAGGGGTATCAGGTCAGCCATGCTCCCGATGGCCAGCGGGGTCTGCATCTCGCGCTGACTCGCGGGTTCGAGGTGATGGTGGTCGACCGTGGCCTGCCTGCGGTCGAGGGACTCGACCTGATCGGCCGGCTTCGCGGGCGTGGGGTGGCGACGCCGATGCTCGTGCTGTCGGCCCGCGGTACGACGCAGGACAGGGTGGACGGCCTCGACGCCGGCGCGGAGGACTACCTGTCCAAACCGTTCGAGCTGACCGAACTACTCGCCCGGTTGCGGGCTCTGCTCCGTCGCCATCCGGACCGGACCGAGTCGCTCGTGATCCCCGGTGGCCAGCTGGACCTCTCCACCCGGACAGTACGACGGGCGTCGGGTGACCAGGTGGAACTCTCCGAACGCGAGGCCAGGTTGCTCGCGCTGCTGGCGGCACGGCCAGGCGCGGTGTTCAGCCGCGGTGAACTGCTCGACCGGGTCTTCGACGCAGCCGAGTCGGAAACGGTCGTCGACACCTATGTGCACTACTGCCGCCGCAAGCTCGGCCGCGGCGTCATCACCACGGTCCGCGGCCTCGGCTACCGCCTGGGCGCGTTGTGAGGCGGTCTCGGGGGCCGGTGGGCGATGAGGTGATGGTTCGGCGGGCTGCGCGGGGGGTGGCGCTGCAGGCCGCCGGGTTGGTCGCCGTCGCGATGCTGCTGCTGATTCTGCTCGTCACGATCATCGTGGTCCGGGAACAGACCGGGGTGGCGGACGACCTCCTGCGGTCCACCGTGCGAACCGCTGACGACGTGGCGGACCCACCACCCAATACCTGGCTGGTGATGACCCGGGGAGACGTGGTCTCCGCGTCCGACGGCGTACCCGGCGACCTGGCGCCTGACCTGGCCCAGCTCCGGAGTGCCGCGGGACCGACGCCGGTCCTGGTGGATCTGCGGGATGGCGAGGGCAACGAGTACCGCGTCGCCACCGAAGTCCGGGACGGGCAGACGATCCAGGTCGTGCTCGATCTGGCTCCGACCTACCGGCAGCGGACCCGGTTGCTCGAGGTGATGGGGATGGCGGCGGCGATCGGCCTGCTTTTCGCAGTACTGCTGGGCGTCCTGCTCGGTCGGCGGGCCGTCCGGCCGTTGGCCCAGGCACTTGCTCTGCAGCGCACGTTCATCGCCGACGCGGGGCACGAGCTCAGGACTCCGCTGACTTTGCTGAGCACCCGGGCCCAGGTCCTCGACCGGGCGGTTCAGCGCAGCGACCTGGGCGAGCAGGTCCGGCAGGACTCGCGGGGCGTCGTCCAGGACGCCCAGCGGCTCGGCGACGTCGTGGAGGATCTGCTGGTCGCAGCCGACCCTCGCGGCGAGGAGGCCCACGAACCGGTGGATCTGGTCGCCATGGTGCGGGCCGTGGTCGAGAGTGCCGCCGCCCAGGCCGGCCAGGCGAAGATCGGCCTGACCAGCCAGCTCGGCCGCGACCCGCTCCTGGTCGCCGGGTCGGCGCCGGCACTGCGGCGAGCGGTTCTCGCGCTGGTGGACAACGCGATCGATCACACTCCCGCGGGTGGGGAGGTGCGCGTCACGCTGAGGCGCGACCGGCGCGACGTCATCGTCTCGGTCAGCGACACGGGCCCCGGGATCGCACCCGAGCAGGCGCAGGACGTACTGCGCCGGTTCGAGTCGGGCGGTCAGCGCGCCGGCCGGGCCCACTACGGACTCGGCCTCGCCCTGACCCACGACGTGGCCAACCGGCACGGCGGCCAACTGCGGTTGGTGGACAGCGAGGTCGGCGCAACCTTCGAACTCGTCCTGCCGGCCCTTCCCGCGGATTCAGCCAACCCGCAGCCGGCTCCAAGGAAGCGCTAAGAAAGCACTGGCACCGTCGGAGGCAGCATCGTCCGAACCAGCGGAGCAACTCCATGACCCAGACTTCCACCCGCGGCACGGGACACAGTTCGCGTCCCGTCCACGTGCGCCTGCGGACGCGTCGTACGGGCCGCTGGTGGCCCGAGGCGATCGCGATGGCGTGCTGGGCCAGTGTGCTGGCTGTCGTGGCGCTGTGGCTGTCCGGTCGCGGTGTGCAACTGCTCGGCTCCGGTCCGGGCGACCTGTTGACCTCACTCGGCCGGCTGACCGGGCTCGTCGCCGCCGACCTCCTGCTGATCCAGGTCTTCCTGATGGCGCGGGTCCCGATGATCGAGCGCAGCTACGGGCAGGACGAACTGGCCCGGCGTCACCGGCTCGTCGGATTCTGGTCGTTCAACCTGCTGCTCGCCCACATCGTCCTCATCACCTTGGGCTATACCCTCACGGACCACAGTGGCCTGCTCAGTGAGATCTGGACCATCGTCACGTCGTACGGCGGGATGCTGCTCGCGGTCGCCGGTACCGCGGCACTCACCGCCGTCACCGTGACCTCTGTGCGAGCGGCTCGCCGGGCCCTGCGGTACGAGTCGTGGCACCTGCTGCACCTGTACGCGTACCTCGGTGTCGGGTTCTCGGTGCCGCACGAGATCTGGACCGGGTCGGACTTCGCGACCTCATCGCTTGCCCGCGTCTACTGGTGGTCCGCCTACGCGGTCGCTGCCGGCGCGGTTCTCGTCTTCCGTGTCTGGCTGCCGTTGTGGCGCACGCTCCGGCACGGCATCACCGTGGACTCGGTAGTTCGCGAGAGCCCGGACGTCGTCACCGTGCGGATGGGCGGGCGTGGGCTGCACCGCCTTCCCGTCCGGGCCGGCCAGTTCTTCATCTTCCGCTTCCTCGACGGCCCCGGCTGGTCCCGCGGTAACCCCTTCTCGCTGTCGGCGGCACCGCAGCACGACCGGCTGCAGATCACCGCCAAAGATCTCGGTGACGGTAGCGAGCGCCTTGCCCGGCTCCGCCCCGGTACGAAGGTGATGATCGAGGGCCCGTACGGCCGGCTCACCGGCGAGCACCGCGTCGGCGACAAGGTGGCAATGCTTGCTTGCGGCATCGGCATCACGCCGCTGCGCGCCTTGTTGGAGGACCTTCCCTATCGTCAGGGGGACGCGGTTCTGGTGTACCGGGCGCGAAGCGAGCCCGACCTCGTCTTCCGGGCCGAGCTGGAACAACTCGCACGCCGCCGGGGCATCACGGTGCACTACCTGACCGGATCTCGCATCCCGGACCGCGACTCCTGGCTGCCGTGGAATGCGGCCCACCTGAGCGATTCGGAAGCGCTCGCGCGGCTCGTCCCACGGCTGCGCGAGTACGACGTCTTCGTCTGCGGCCCGGATGCCTGGATGGAAGCCGCATCCGCAGCTGCTCTCGACGCCGGACTGCCGCCCGCCCAGCTACACCAGGAGCGCTTCACATGGTGACAACCGCCCACCAAGCTGTCGCGAGTCTCGGAGTGATTCGGTGAGGCGGCCCATCGCCGTCGTGATGTCGGCCATCAGCATCGGGGTGATCGGCTTCAGCCTGCGCGCGAGCGAGCAGACCGGCAGCAGCGCCGCCCAGGGTGTGGTCCAGCCTGGAGTCGTCCAGCCGTCCGCCAGCCCCTCAGCTGAGAGCTCCGCCGCACCCGACAGCTCCACCAACGGCACCCCGTCCGCGTCGCCGACACCGCACGTCTCCCCCAGCGCGCGACCTGGTAAGAGCCCCGCGCCGACGACCGTGAAGGTCAACGGCGCGGCCGCCGACACCGACTACGGACCCGTGCAGGTGCAGCTCAGCATGCGGGGCAGCAAGATCCTCAGTGCGACCGCGATCGCCTATCCGCAGGGCAGCAACCGGGATCAGGCGATCAACAGCTATGCCATCCCGATCCTGCAGCAGGACACCTTGGCCAAGCAGAGCGCCAACGTCGACACCGTGTCCGGCGCCACCTACACCTCCGAGGGATACCGGCAGTCGCTGCAGTCCGCGCTCGACGCCGCTAACCAGGCCGGCTCCAAATGAGCAGTCCACTAGTCGCCCGGGCTCGACGCAACCTCGCTGTGCTCGGTGCTACCGCGGCAGCCGTTGTCTTGCTCTTCCTCTACCCCACAAGCACCAACAGCGGCAGCGCGAGCCCTCGCACGACAACAGCCCCACCTGCGGGCATCGTTTCTCCTTCCACGGCGTCGGGCGCGGGGACCAGCACTTCACAGTCCCTCGTGGTCAACGGCAGTTCCGCCGACACGGAGTACGGGCCGGTGCAGGTCCAGCTGTCTGTGCAGGGCGGCCGCATCGTGTCAGCGACAGCGATCGCGTACCCGCAGGAATCGGGTCATGACCGCAGGATCAACAGCTACGCCATCCCGGTACTGCAGCAGGAAACCGTCACCGCACAAAACGCCACCATCGACACCGTGTCAGGCGCCACTGTCACCTCAAACGGCTACCGCGAGTCCCTGCAGGCCGCCCTCGACGCCGCACACCTGAACTGACCGCGTTCGGGTCTCAGGCCTGACGGATCTGCTCCAGCCAAGCGTGGCCGGGGTGCAGGTGGTCGATCATGTCGGCGAGCCAGGTTCGCTTGCTCGTCGGGAGCAGGGGCAGCGTGACGGCCAGGTCCCGGTGATCCTTCGGCCGGGCGAGCTTGGCCTTGTAGGCGAGCGCCATCTCGGGAGTGAGGTAGCGGATGCCGTCCGGCGCGACCCAGGTGATCTCGTCGAGGTCGAAGTCCATCGACGGATCCCGGCGGAACACCCAGCGTCCGTCCCGGTCCGGGTTCAGCTGGACGTCGAACCGCCAGGGCGCGAGCGCGTGCTCCCGCAGCCAGACCTGTTCCGCGGTGTCTGGCATCACGGGATCATCGAACGAGAGCGGACGGATGCCCTCGCCGGCCGCCCACACGTGGTACCTGCCCGTGGCATGACGGACGAGCTCCGGCACAACCTTGCGCCACGTCGAGACATCGAGATCCTCGTGATGCCGCGGCACTCCGGTGAAGGCCTCAATGGACCAACCACCGGTGATCCACCAGGGGTGCCCGAGCCCGTCGAAGAACTCCTTGGCCTCTTCACGAGTAGGCGGAACCACCGGTCCGTACAGCCGCTGAAACGCCAGTTCCTCCGGATCCAGCCCCTCGGCGTACCAATAACGCTCCTCAGGCTCCTGCACGTCACCCATCCTGCGATCCTCACACACGCCGGTCCTCAGGCGCAGGCGCCAGGATGGGAGGATCGCTCATGGCGCTCACTAATCCTTGGCTGGCAGGTCCGGCACCGAAGAAGACGCTCGACCACGACCTGCTCTCGGAACGCATCCTGAACCTGCTGTCCAGCCAGAACATGTGCGTCCTGGCTACCACCGGTCCCGCCGGTCCACTGGCGACGCCGGTGCGGTACTACCACCTCGACTTCACTGTGCTGTTCACCGCCGCCGCTAGCTCACCAAAGCTGCGAAACCTGGCGGCCGATCCACGGATCTCCATCGGCATCTTCGCCCCCTTGGTCGGCCAGGCCAGCAGTCGCGGCGCCCAGATCTTCGGCCAGGCTGTGGTCCGCAGCCCTGGGGACGAGGGATTCGCGCACTACTGGGAGGCGTACCGCTGGCAGTCTGACCACGTCGAACGCGGCAACTCCATCGACGACCCACCGCTCGGCCCGCTCATCACAGTCGAGCCGGATCGCATCGTCTACACCGAACACTGGCTCCGCCGAGACGGCTACGCTCCCCGCCAGTTCTGGCGCCCGCGGCGTACTAGTTGATGGTGGCAACGAGTTGGAGGTACTCCGCGGAGATCTGCAGGGTGCCGTCGGTCGCCCGGTTGGCGCGCTCGTACGAGCCCTCGATCGCGGCGACGAGCTTTGCCCGGGTCCCGGGATCGAGGGTCGCCTGCAGCAACTGCCACGGCGGCAGGTGATCGAGCATGAACTTGGTCTGCGACTCCGCTGACTCACCGCAGAACTCCTGCGTCAGCACGGTGGAACTCTCGATCCGGATCCGGTCGCCGAACAGCTTCGGATACTGCTCGACCGTCCCCCACAGGTGCGGCGCCGGCAGGGCGAACGGGGGCGGCGGAAGGACTTCACCGAGTGCGCTCTGCAGATCGGCCATCCAGCCGGAAGGGCACCAGCTGACCAGTCCGAGGCGTCCACCCGGGCGGCAGACCCGTACCAGCTCATCCGCCGTCTTCTGCTGGTCGGGACCGTACATCGTGCCGAACGTCGACAGCACGACATCAAAGGTGTCGTCGGCAAACGGCAACTCCTGAAGGTCGGCGAGTTCGGTCTTCACCTCGACCCCCTCGATGGCCGCGCGACTCTGCGCCATTTCGAGACCGGCCACGCCCAGGTCAACGGCAGTGACGCGACCACCCCGCCGGGCCGCGGCGAGCGCGGTGTTTCCAGTGCCTGCGGCAACGTCCAGTACCGCCTCACCCCAGTGAACGTCGGCTGCCCGCGCGAGCAGTTCGCTGACGAGGACCTCCTGCGTCGCGATCGGCTGGTAGTCGACGCCGGCGTTCCAGATCTGCCGACTGCGCTCGACCATCAACTCGACCGGCGTCATGGCTGCTGCGTTTCCTGCTTGTCCCATCGTGTCCCCCGGAAAGTTTTGACTAGCCCTATCGGCTAGCGAATCATGAAGTTACTCTAACCGGGTGTCCGGAACTGTCAAGCCTCGCCGCTACGACTCCCCGGTCCGCGAGCAGCGGGCCCAGGAGACCCGGACGGCGATCCTCGACGCGGCCGAGCGCCTCTTCGCCACTCGGGGATACGTTCGGACCACGTTGCCCACCGTCGCCACGGAGGCGGGCGTCTCGCTGGCCATGGTGAAGCTTGCCTTCGGCACCAAGACCGAACTGCTCCTCAACGTGTGGCACCGAACACTGGCCGGCGGCCTCGACGACCGCGTCCCCGTGGTCGAACGCGACTGGCACCGCCAGCAGTACGAGATCGCCGACCCGGTCGAACGGATCCGCTACAGCGCCGGCAAGGGACTGGTGATCCGCCAGCGCATCGCCGGCCTCGTCGCGGTCATCGAGGCCGGTGCGACCTCAGACGACACCCTGGCCGAACTGCAGCACCGGATGTTCGAGGAGTACCTGCAGGTGGTCCGGATCTTCGTCCAGCGACTGGCCGACGACGGTCACCTGCGACCGGAACTGTCGGTCGACCAGGCAGCAGACGAGATGTGGCTGATCAACCACGTCAACAACTACCGCCTCCTGGTCGAAACCCGCGGCTGGTCCCCCGACCAGTACCTCGACTGGCTGACCCGCACCACCATCCGCGCGCTCCTCCCACCCCACCTCCACCCCTAGCCCCCAAGCGGGTGCCGCAGATCGAGCGACTTGTGGACGTCCTGCCCACCCGCCAAGATCTGACTCGCCTGGCGCGGGTTCAGCCGACGGTGGCGCAAGTGGCCGAGACGTGGCTGGTCCGGGTCGTCTGGCCGGTGTTCTGGAAAGTCACTGCCCAGCTCGACTCGCTCGACGGCCCGTTCTCGGACAGCCGCAGATCCGGCGTTGCGTCCGAATACCCACCACCAAGAACAACAGTTCCCGCCGGGCA
>NZ_DASRXP010000474.1:0-4353 GCF_035687465.1 Kribbella sp. | reverse complement strand
GGCCTGTCCATCGTCCGCGAGGTCGTCCGCGGCCACGGCGGCACCGTGGAGATCTCCGACTCCCCACTGGGCGGCGCCCGCTTCGTGGTCAGCCTGCCGGTGAAGGATCCCTCTGTAGCCACTTTGTCAGGCGCGCAGTCGTGACCACGATGGCGAGCCAGGTCACGGCGACGAGCCAGCCGGCCAGCACGTCCGTAGCCCAGTGGTAGCCGAGGTAGATCCGGCTGAGCCCGATGCCGATGCTGAGCAGCAGTGCCGCGGTTCCGACGGCCGCCTTGCCAGTGCGTGACCTGAGACCGACCCAGATCAGACCGGCCAGCATGCCGAGGAACACGGTCGAGTTCAGCGTATGGCCGGAGGGGAACGCGAATCCGGTGTCGACCGGTCCCAGCACGAAGGTGATACCGGGGCGCTTGCGTTCCACCAGTGCCTTGAGCCCGTAGGTCAGCGCGGCCGAGCCTGCCATCGCGAACAGCAGCAGCGCCGGCGCTCGCCAGGATCGGGTCGTGCGGAACAGCAGGTACGCGGCCACCAGCATCAGGACGATCAGGACAGGGACGTCACCGAGGAAGGTGAGACCGCGCGCGAGTGCGGTCAGGGGAGCAGACCTCGCCGCGACGGCGTCACTGGTGAAGTCGGGATCGAAGGCAGCCAGTCCGTCGCCCTCGGTGGCACTGTCAGCCAGTGCAATGACGCCGAGTGTGCCGGTCAGTGTCACGACAGCGCCGGCCATCGGTACGGCGTACCGGGCGACCGTTGACTGCCGTGGTCGCTGGGCGGTCATCGTCATCCCTCAGCCGCCTTCGGTGTCGAGGCGGTAGCCCATCCCGCGGACCGTCTCGATCGCGTGCCGGCCGAAGGGGGCGTCCAGCTTCAGGCGCAGGTAGCGGATGTAGACCTCGACCACGTTCGGGTCGCCGTCGAAGGCCGGGTCCCAGACGCTTTCCAGGATCTCGATCTTGCTGACGGTGTCGCCGCGGTGCCGCATCAGGAACTCCAGCAGGCCGTACTCGCGCGGGGTCAGGACGACCTCCTGGCCGGCTCGCTCGACCCGCCTCCGCGCCGGGTCGAGCGTGAGGTCGCCCGCCACCAGCACCACCGGACGTTCCGGTCCACCGCGGCGGATCAGTGCCCGCAGCCGGGCGACCAGGACCAGGAAGCTGAACGGCTTGGTCAGGTAGTCGTCCGCGCCCAGGTCGAACGCGTCCGTCTGGTCGTACTCGCCGTCCTTGGCCGTCAGCATCAGTACCGGCGTCCAGACACCCTTTTCGCGCAGCCGCTCGAGCACCTTGTACCCGTTCAGCTTCGGCAGCATGATGTCCAGCACGATCACGTCGTAGGCGCTCTCGGTCGCGGCCCAGACCCCGTCCTCGCCGTTGTGCACCACTTCGACCACGAATCCGGCGTCGGTGAGCCCCCGGCGAACCGTGTCGGCCAGCCGGACCTCGTCCTCCACCATCAATACCCGCATGTCCCCAGTGTCGCCGCCGCCCGCTGAGAATCCGCTGAGTGACGTCCCGGAATCCGATCAGGGGCTGGTTCGAAGGCTGGCGAACAGGTCGTCCAGTGGTTCGCCGGGCGGTCGGCCGTGTTCGACGAACCACTCGCGGCCGAGGACCTGGCGGAACAACCACGGTGGGAGTTTCAGCAGGAGGGACAGGGTCCTCGCGCCCTCGTCGGAGCTGGCCTGGCTCGCGTGGGCGGCGAAGGCGAGTCGCTTCGCCTCGGGGTACCGGCGGACGTCGATGCGGTGGGTGAGATCCCGACGGGCCGTGTACGCGGCGTCGTAGTCGGCAGCATGGACATCCGGTAGGACGCCTGGGACGGCCTCGACGAGGCGGATCAGGCGGCGGATCAGGACCCGGTCGATTGTTGCCTCCAGCACCAGACGGGTGCCGGCCAGCTGCGCGGCGTGGAGACCGACGGTGTAGACCTGCCGATGGTCGGGATGGCCGTAGCCCCCGGCCGGGTCGTAGATCGTCAGCGCGTCCGCCCGTTCCTCACGCAGGAGCTCCGCAAGCGGCCCGGCCGCCTCCGCGACCGGTAGCCGGCTGAAGCTGCCTTCCGGGGGTTGCTCCGAACGAGACCAACCGGAATCGGGGAAGCCCATGCGGACCACCCGTGCGCATCCGAGCGCCGCCGCGGAACGCCCCAGTTCGTCGCGGCGATGATCCGCGAGGTGCCCGTCGGCCCGGTACGTCGAGGCCGCGGCACCCGCCTCGCCGTCGGTGGCGACGGCCAGCACCACCCGATGTCCCTCCGCCGCGAGACGCGCCAGGGTGCCGCCCGTCAGCAGCGCCTCGTCGTCGGGGTGCGCGTGGAAGGACACCAGGGTGAACGCCATAGATCGAGGATGGCACGGCGGATGACGGCGCCCGAACCACTCTCAGGGGTCTCTCAGCGGCGAAATTCCACGATGGTCGAAAGTCGCCGATCGCGGAACAGGACGCAGGATGAGAAACGCAGGGTGGACCCGACGGATGGTCACCTCGGTGCTGACGGTCGTCGCCACGGCAGCGCTGCTGGTGTTGCTGCCG
This sequence comes from Kribbella sp., assembly GCF_035687465.1. Taxonomy (NCBI): domain Bacteria; kingdom Bacillati; phylum Actinomycetota; class Actinomycetes; order Propionibacteriales; family Kribbellaceae; genus Kribbella; species Kribbella sp. Next base: position 1,816 of record NZ_DASRXP010000474.1, on the reverse strand, counting down.
CGGGCTGTTGGCACCACCTGGATGACAGTGGGGAGTGTCCTCGGCCGGGTGTCGTTGCCTTGGCTCGGGGCGCTTGCGGTGGTGTGGATCGCGGGGCTCTGGTCGCACTCCTTCGTGCTGGCCGCGTCGCTGCCCGGGCTGACGAAGCGCCGCGGCCTGACCCTCAGCCTGACCGGCAGTGCGGTGTCCAACGTGTTGCCGCTCGGCGGTGCGGCAGGGACAGGGCTGAACTTCGCGATGACGCGTCGCTGGGGATTCACTCCGGGCGCCTTCGGCGGTTTCCTCGCCGTGACGACGCTCCTGAACGTAGTGGCAAAGCTGGGCGTGGTCGCGGTGGCCCTGGCGCTCACCCCGATCCTGCACTCCGCGGGTGCGCTCCCGATCGGACGAACCGGTCTGCTCCTGATCCCGGTCATCGCCGCGTTGGTGGCGGTTGTCTGGGCCTTGGCGAGTGGGTCGGCCGCAGCTGCGGGCGGACGAGGCCTGGATCGCCTGCTCAAGGTGTTCCGGCGCCGGTCGACTTTCGCCACCTCCCTTCCCGAGCTCAGGCACTCGATCCTCCGGGTGTTCCGGACCGGCTGGATCTCGATGACGCTCGGGATGACCGCCTATCTGGTGTTGCAGCTGGCCCTGCTCTGGTTGTGCTTCCAGGTTCTCGGCACGTCGCTCGGCCTCCCCGTGCTGATCACCGGCCTGGCCGTCGAACGGCTGCTGACCCTGATCCCGATCACGCCGGGAGGCGTCGGCGTCGTCGAGGTCGGAACCGCTGCGGCGCTGGTGGCACTCGGGGGTGCGCCCGCGGCCGTCGCGGCCGGGTTGCTCCTGTTCCGCGGATTCACCTTCCTGCTGGAGATTCCGGTGGGCGGCGTGACGCTGGGGATCTGGCTGCTGCGGAACCGTCGCCGTACCGGCGCTGCCGTCGAGGCGACGGCATGAGGGTCGCGCTCGTCAGTGACTGCTATCTGCCGCGGCTCGGTGGGATCGAGATGCACGTCCACGACCTGGCCGTCCAGCTCCAGCGAGCGGGTCACACTGTCACCGTCTTCACCGTTACCGACGCGGCGTCGGAGCTGGGCGACCTCGCGGTGGTCAGACTGCCGGCGATCGGCGGCCTGCCGTTGCCTGTAGCAACAGAACGGTTGCGCCGTGAGCTGCCGAAGCACGACGTCGTCCACGCGCACACCTCGCTGTTCTCGCCGCTGGCCTGGAGTGCCACCAGGATGGCGGCGGAGGTCGATCTCCCGGCGACAATCACGATGCATTCGCTGCCGGCGGCCGGGGGAGTGGCAGTGCCCTGGACGCTGGCCAGGCTCGATCGTGGGTTCGGCCCGCGAGTGCTCTGGACCGCGGTGAGCGAGGTGGTCGCCACCTCGTTGCGGAAGGCGCTGCCGGGGCGGCCGGTCGAGGTTCTCCACAACGGGATCGATCCGTCGCCCTGGCGAGTGCCAGAGCGCCCCGACCATGTCCTGACCGTGGTGAGCACCATGCGGCTCGCTCGCCGCAAGCGACCTGCCGCCTTGCTCCACACTCTGCAGGACATTCGCCGCAAGCTGCCCTCCGAGGTGGCGCTGCGTGCAGTGATCGTCGGCGCGGGCCCGCAGGCGTCGGCGCTGACCCGCATCGTTCGGCAACGGGAGCTGGCCGACTGGGTGGAGATGCCGGGACGCCTCACGCGCTTCGAGATCCAGCAGCTCTATGCGGCAGCAGATGTCTACCTGGCGCCGGCCGAGCTCGAATCGTTCGGAGTGGCCGCGTTGGAGGCGCGTTGTGCGGGGCTCGCCGTGGTCGCGATGGCATCCGGTGGCGTGGGCGAGTT
>NZ_DASRXP010000473.1:0-6889 GCF_035687465.1 Kribbella sp. | reverse complement strand
TTGCGCAGCAGATCGTCGTCCCGGGCTTCCGCAAGGGCAAGGTTCCCCCGCAGGTCATCGACCAGCGGGTCGGCCGTGGACCGGTGCTGGAAGAGGCCATCAACGACGCGCTGCCGAAGCTGTACTCGCAGGCCGTGCAGGACAACAAGGTCAAGGCGATCGGCCGGCCCGAGGTCGACGTGACCGAGTTCAACGACAAGGAGAGCCTGCAGTTCTCCGCCGAGGTCGAGGTGCGCCCCGAGCTCACGCTGCCGGATCTGAACGGCATCGAGGCCAGCGTTGAGGACATCGAGATCAGTGACGACGAGGTGACCGAGCAGATCGAGGCGCTGCGGCAGCGGTTCGGCTCGCTGAACCCGGTCGAGCGCGCGGTTGCCGACAAGGACTTCATCACCATCGACCTGTCCGCCACCAAGGACGGCGAGAAGATCGAGGAGGCGCAGGCGACCGGCCTGTCGTACCAGGTCGGCAGCGGTCAGCTGCTCGACGGCCTGGACGAGGCCGTGATCGGTCTGTCCGCCGACGAGTCCGCCACCTTCACCACCCAGCTGGTCGGTGGCGAGCTCAAGGGCGAGGACGTCCAGGTCGAGGTCAAGGTGACCGCGGTCAAGGAGCAGGAGCTGCCGGAGGTCGACGACGACTTCGCGCAGACCGCGTCGGAGTTCGACACCGCCGAGGAGCTCACCGCCGACGTTCGCACCCGGCTGGAGCGCGGTAAGCGCCTCGAGCAGGCCGGCGACGCCCGCGACGCCGTCCTGGAGAAGATCCTCACCCTGGTCGAGGTGCCGGTGCCCGAGGGCCTGCTGACCGACGAGGTCGCCGCCCGCCGGGAGAACCTGGACCAGCAGCTCAGCTACTCCGGGATGTCCTTCGAGCAGTACCTCGAGGGCGACGAGTCGAGCGAGGACGAGTTCAACGAGGACCTGAAGAAGCGGTCCGAGGACGCCATCAAGGCGCAGTTCGTCCTCGACCTGGTCGCCGAGGAGCAGGAGCTCAGCGTCAACGACCAGGAGCTGACCGAGCACATCGTCCGGCACGCGCAGCGCTCCGGCGTCAGCCCGGACCAGTTCGCGCAGCACGCGGTCGAGAACAACCTGGTGCCGAGCCTGGTCTCCGAGGTCGTTCGCGGCAAGGCGCTCGCGTACCTGGTCGAGAATGCGTTGGTCACCGACGCGTCGGGCAACGAGATCGAGCTGAAGACCCTGCAGCCGGACGGCACCTACGCCGACCCGGAGGCCGCCGCGGCCGAGGCCGCCGTGGACGCTGAGGCTGACGCCGAGGCGCCGGCGGAAGAGCCCGCCAAGGCCTGACAGCCCTGACCCTGACACACCCTGGCGACGGCCCGGATCCGCACGGATCCGGGCCGTCGCTGTCTGTCAGGATCAAGGAATTCGGATGGTCTTGCGGAATTCGCTGAGAGCAGACTGCGTGCGCCGTGAGCGAACACTCGGCAGCCACCCTTAGGTCTGTCGTCGCGGACCAGTAATGTCGGCTTCGTGAACGAGACACTTGCAGCCAGCCCCACCGCCGCGGGCGGCAACGGATCCGGCGGACTCGACGACCACATCTACCAGCGCCTGCTGAGCAACCGGATCATCTTCCTGGGGTCCGAGGTTCGCGACGACAACGCGAACGCGATCTGCGCTCAGATGTTGCTCCTCAACGCCGAGGACCCCAACAAGGACATCTGGCTGTACATCAACTCGCCGGGCGGTTCGGTGGACTCCGGCATGGCGATCTACGACACCATGCAGTGGATCTCCAACGACGTCGCCACGGTCGGGATGGGTCTGGCCGCGTCGATGGGCCAGTTCCTGCTCTGCGCGGGCGCGAAGGACAAGCGGTTCGCCCTTCCGCACGCCCGGATCATGATGCACCAGCCGTCCGGCGGTATGGGCGGTACGGCTTCCGACATCAAGATCCAGGCCGAGCAGTCGCTGCACATCAAGGCGCAGCTGTTCAAGCTGATCGCGGAGCACACCGGCCAGCCGCTCGAGCAGGTCGAGAACGACGCCGACCGCGACCGCTGGTTCACCGCCGACGCGGCCAAGGACTACGGCTTCATCGACCACGTCGTGGCCAGCGCGGCTCAGTTGAGCAGCGGCAGCCCGAACTCCTGATCTCCCACTCAGTTCTAAGGACACGAGCATGAACTACTTCATCCCGCAGTGGGAGGAGCGCACGTCGTACGGCATGCGCCGCGTCGACCCCTACACCAAGCTGTTCGAGGAGCGCATCATCTTCCTCGGTACGCCGATCTCCGACGAGGTCGCGAACGCCGTGATGGCGCAGCTGCTCTGCCTACAGTCGATGGACACCGATCGTGACATCAGCATCTACATCAACTCGCCGGGTGGTTCGTTCACGGCGCTGACCGCGATCTACGACACGATCCGCTACATCAAGCCGGACGTGTCGACCGTCTGCCTCGGCCAGGCCGCCTCGGCCGCCGCCGTGCTGCTCGCCGCCGGTACGCCGGGCAAGCGCTTCGCGCTGCCGAACAGCCGGATCATCATCCACCAGCCGGCCACCGAGGGCACCTACGGGCAGTCCAGCGACATCGAGATCCAGGCCAACGAGATCCTGCGGCTGCGGGCCCTGCTGGAGAAGATGATCGCCGACTCCAGCGGCAAGCCGATCGAAGAGGTTTCCCGCGACATCGAGCGCGACAAGTTCCTGACCGCCCCCCAGGCCGTCGAGTACGGTCTGATCGACGAGGTCTTCGAGTCGCTCAAGGCTCCGGTACCCGCCGGCGTCTGAACCGGAACTCCCCGGCTTCGGCGGTGCTGTCAAGGGGGTCCGGCGTTCGCCACCGGCGTAGTCACAACGCGTCGGTGAGCGCGGCGTTTCGGCCCTCGGCGCGGTACCGTCGAAATCGGGATCCGGGCTCTGCTCGGGCCCGACCGCCCGGTTCGACTGCTCAGAGAAGGGATCTGTCCCGGTGGCACGCATAGGTGACGGCGGCGACCTGCTCAAATGCTCGTTCTGCGGTAAGAGCCAGAAGCAGGTCAAGAAGCTCATCGCCGGTCCCGGCGTCTACATCTGCGACGAGTGCATCGATCTCTGTAACGAGATCATCGAGGAGGAGCTGAACGAGGGCTCCGAGGTCGGTCTGACGGAGCTGCCCAAGCCCCGTGAGATCTACGACTTCCTCAATGCCTACGTCGTCGGACAGGACGTGGCGAAGAAGGCACTCGCGGTGGCGGTCTACAACCACTACAAGCGGGTCCGGGACGGTCAGGGCGCCGCGACCGCGGGCCGGCACGCCAAGGACGAGGCTGTCGAGCTGGCGAAGTCGAACATCCTGCTGATCGGTCCGACCGGGTGTGGCAAGACCTACCTGGCCCAGACCCTCGCCCGGATGCTCAACGTCCCGTTCGCGATCGCCGATGCCACGGCGCTGACCGAGGCCGGCTACGTCGGCGAGGACGTCGAGAACATCCTGCTGAAGCTGATCCAGGCCGCTGACTACGACGTCAAGAAGGCCGAGACCGGGATCATCTACATCGACGAGGTCGACAAGATCGCCCGCAAGAGCGAGAACCCGTCGATCACCCGCGATGTCTCCGGCGAGGGCGTCCAGCAGGCGCTGCTGAAGATCCTGGAAGGGACCACGGCCAGCGTGCCGCCGCAGGGCGGCCGCAAGCACCCGCACCAGGAGTTCATCCAGATCGACACCACCAACGTGCTGTTCATCGTCGGCGGCGCGTTCGCCGGGCTGGACCACATGGTGGAGCAGCGGGTCGGCAAGAAGACGCTCGGCTTCAACGCCAAGCGCGAGACGGAGAAGCCGCGCGAGGTCGGCGGGTACTCCGACGTGATGCCCGAGGACCTGCTGAAGTTCGGCCTGATCCCTGAGTTCATCGGTCGGCTCCCGGTGATCACCACCGTGTCCCCCCTGGACCGCGGCGCGCTGATCAAGATCCTGTCGGAACCGAAGAACGCGCTCGTCAAGCAGTACAGGCGGCTCTTCGAGATCGACAACGTCGAGCTGGAGTTCAGCGACGACGCGATCGAGGCGATCGCGGACCAGGCGCTGCTGCGCGGCACCGGTGCCCGTGGCCTGCGGGCGATCATGGAGGAGGTGCTCCTCAACGTGATGTACGAGGTGCCCAGCCGTGAGGACGTCGCCAAGGTCGTCGTCACCGGCGAGGTCGTGCTGGAGAACGTGAACCCCACGCTGATCCCGCGGGACCAGATCGAGCGCAAGCGCGAGCGGCGCGAGAAGACCGCCTGATCCAACGCACTCCTGACCGGGGCCGGCATCCGCTGAGAGGCGGAACGCCGGCCTCGTTCTCGTGGTGGACGCCTGCGGACCACGTGCTCACCTAGCGTCGATGACGAACCACCGTCGACGTGAGGAGAACCGTGTTCAGCAGAACCGTGTCCAGGAGGACCACGAGACGGGTCTCGGCCGTTCTAGCCGGGGTTGCGCTCGTAGTACCGACGACTGCCGTGGCGGCCCGCCCAGAGGCAGCAGCGGCTGCGGTGCCCAAGATCAGCTGGGGGAGTTGCGGGGCTGATCCGTTGCTGGCCGCCTTCCAGTGCGCTTCCGTCGAGGTGCCGACCGACTACGACCACCCGCGCGGGCCGACCACGACGATCGCGCTGACCCGGCTGCCGGCCACCGATCCCGCGCACCGCATCGGGACGTTGTTCACGAATCCGGGTGGTCCGGGTGGCTCGGGGGTCGAGTTCGTCCAGACGGCCGGGGAGACGGCGTACACGCCTGAGGTGCGGGCGAAGTTCGACATCCTCGGCTTCGATCCCCGCGGCGTCGGACAGTCCGATCCGGCGACCTGCTTCCCGACGGCTGCGCAGGAGAACGCCGTGCTGGCCGGTCTGCCGTCGTTCCCGGTCACCTCGGCCGAGGAGCGTCAGTACACGGTCGCGAACGCCAAGATCGGCACGAGCTGCGTGACGACGTCGCCGGATCGCCTCGCGCACTACTCGACCGCGAACGTTGCCCGGGACATGGATCTGCTGCGGCAGGCGGTGGGTGACGCCAAGCTCAGCTATGTCGGCTACTCGTATGGCACGTATCTCGGTGCGACCTACGCGAAGCTCTTCCCGAACAAGGTCCGCGCGTTCGTTCAGGACGGCACGTTGCTGCCGGAGTGGTATTCCGGCTCGGACGGCGACACCCGGCCGGTCGGCGTACGGCTGCGGCAGGGTGAGGGTGCCTCGGAAACCCTGGCCCAGTTCAATCTTGAGTGCAAGAAGGCGGGTCCGAGTCGGTGTGCGTTGGCCCAACTGGGCGATCCCGCGACCGTGGTGGAGGATCTCTACGAGCGACTGAAGACGAAGCCCGTGGACCTCGTGCTGCCGGACGGAAGCACGCTGAAGGTGACGTACGCGACGGCCGTGCAGGCCACGTTCTTCTCGCTGTACTCGCCTGCCGGCTGGCCGGATCTCGCTGTCACGCTGGCTCAGTTGTCGACCGCCGCCTCGAAGGGGCAGCGGTCGGTGAGCGTTGCCGCTGGCAAGCTTCCGCAGGGTCTCGTGGAGTGGAATCGCCGCAAGGAGGAGTACGCCTCGCTCGGCACCAGCATGCAACCGTGCATCGAATCCCGGCAGACCGGGCGGCCCCTTGCCTATCCCTCGTACGCCGACGCCGCGGATCGGCGGGCCCCGCATTTCGGGCGGTTCCGGGCCTGGGTGGGACAGACCTGCGAGTTCATGCCGATCCGCGACACTGACGCCTTCCTCGGGCCTTGGCAGCTGAAGGTGGATTCACCAGTCCTCGTCTTGGGGACTCGCTATGACCCGGCGACGCCGTACCAGGCAACCCGCCCGTACGCCGAGCTGTACCCCGACGCGCGCGTGGTCACGGTGAACGGGTGGGGTCACACCACGCTCGGCAAGAGCGCCTGCGCCGACGCCACCATCACGGCGTACCTGGTGAACCTCACGGCGCCGGAGGACGGCGCGACCTGCGACCAAGACCGCAAACCGTTCGATCCGTTGCCCCAAGCAAGATCTGGCGCGCCGGCCGAACCGCGGCTCGACGTACCCCCAGGCGTCAGCCGCTGGGGCACCCTCGGCCTCTGACGTGACGACCGGCGGGGTCGGCCTGATCCCGGACCTGCTCGGTCTGTTGTGTGCGGGCGAATCGCCGGGGAGGAGCCTCTTCCCGGCGATTCGCCTTGCTGCATCGCGTGATAGGCCTCGCCCCGGCGGTTCGCCTTACTGCATGGCGTTGAAGGCTTCCTCCGACACCGAGCCGACCTCGTCCGCGCTGACGCCCTCGTTCGCCGACTGGATGATCACAGTCAGGGTGTTCGAGGTGCGGTAGCACTGGGCCGGCAGCTTGTCGGAGGACGCCACGCAGGTCGCCTTGCCGACCGTCTTGATCTGGTCCGGCGTCGCGCCGGAGTCCGTCACCGTCTTGTCGACGTCGACCCTGCCGCGCAGCGCGATCACCACGTACAACCGGTCGCCGCCGAGATCGCCGTACGCCTCGACAGTCACCTGCTTACCGTCGTTGATCCGGCTGAGGTCCTCGCGAGTCTTCTCCAGCTGCAACTGGGTGCGGACCTCGGGGTCGGTGATCCGGTTGAGGTTGGCGAGCTTGGCCGGCGGGTCGATTCCGCGGGCGGTGTTCAGCCGACTCATCGGCCCGAGCCCGCCGAAGTACCCGAACCCGGCAAGCACCAACAGAACCACCACCACGGCCCCCACCGTCACCCACGGATTCCGCCGCAACCCCCTCTTCCCACCCTTCTCCCCCTTCGCAGGAGGACCACCCTTACCTCCCTCAGGCGGCACACCCGCACCACCCTTCCCCGGCCCTTCAGGCGGTACGCCGGCCCCACCACCCGCAGCCGCACCGGTAGGCCCACCGGCAGACCCCGCAGGTCCACCCGAGGAACCCGTAGGTCCACCGGAG
>NZ_DASRXP010000472.1:0-17295 GCF_035687465.1 Kribbella sp. | reverse complement strand
CTTGCCGAGGATCGACTGCACGTGCGCCCGGACCGTCGTCTTCGAGATGGCCATCTGCCGCCCGATCGCGACCGTCGTCATCCCCGCCACCAGACAGCCCAGTACTTCGCGTTCGCGGGGCGTCAGGTAGGACGCCAGGAAGTGCGCGTGCGTCCTCGTCGTCTCGGCGCCCAGCCCGAGCGCGTCACGCAGCAGGTTGTCGTCGGCGTAGGTTTCGCCGACCGAGACGCGAGCGATCGCGGTCAGGATGTCGTCGACGCCACGGTCCTTGGACGCGACACCACTGGCGCCGGCCGCCATTGCCTTACGCAGTACCTCGGCCCCCGTCCGCGCCGTCAGGACGAAGACGCGGACGAACGCGTTGACCGCCACGATCTGGCCGACGACGTCGATGCCGTCGGCATCGGGAAAGCCCAGGTCGACCACGCAGACGTCAGCGATGTCTGTACGCAACGCCTCGATCAGCTTGACGGGATCCTCGAGCACGTCGACGATCTCATAGCCGTGACCGGCCAGCACGCTGGCCAGGGCCTGGGCGAAGACCAGGTGATCGTCACAAACGATCACCCGTGTGGCCGCGGTCAAGACGGAGCTGAGGTCGGGAGGATCAGACTGACGGCGGCGCCGCCCAGATCGGAGTCCCCGACCTTCACCAGGCAACCGGCCGCGGTGGCCAGTTCCAGCACGATCGACAGGCCCTGGGACGCGAGTCCCGTCGGGCCGTGACCGAAGCCGGGACCGGAGTCGGCGACCTCGACCACCACGTTGCGGCGCGTCCGGGTCGGACCGACCCGCACTTCGACCCGGCCGACCCCGGCGGCGCGCACAGCGTTGCCGATCAGGTTCCGCAGGATCCGGCGCAGCGACGCCCGGTCGATGGTGACCGGATCGACGTCGACCGCCCGGACGGCCAGCGTCGCCGGCGTCGTCGGCGCGAGCGGCTCGATCACCCCTCGGGCCACCTCGGCCACGTCGACGAGTTCGCTGCCGGCCACGCCCGGCCGCAGCTGCCGCAGGAGCGAGTTGATCTCCGCCGACTCGGCGTCGATCAGCCCGAGCAGGCGGAGCCGGGCGGCCTTGTCGGGGGCCAGCTGGGCCGCCGAGGTCAAAGCCCGGACTGTCGCGATCTCATGGACCAGGTCGTGCCAGACGTCGGCGGGCAGACTTCTGCCCACGGACGTGGTCGCACTCCTGGAATGGTTGTTGCCCAGCACACTGACCGTCACGGTGCCCCCCACCGGTCGACGTACGAGCGGATACACACCGCCCACGAGAGCCCAAACTCGGCTCTTCCCCCGGGTTGGACGGTAAAGGCAACGTTAAGTGATGTCAATCCGGCCAGTATCTACACGCTGTCACGAAAGGGCATCGATCACCGGTTCCGCTCATCCACCTAGTGCAGATGGATGAGTCGCGTCCCCTGCACTGTCCCGATCCCATTCGCCGCGCGGATCGCGAAGATGAAATCTCGCGTGTCCTGGCTACCGGGGGTTTTCCTGATGAGTTCTCTGCGTGTGCGTTCCGCCTTACGTCCTGCAGTACTGGCGGTGACGACGATCCTGGCCCTGGTGACGGCCGGGATCGTGACCGCCCCGCTAGCCCTCGCGGCCGGCCCGCCGCGCATCGACCTCAAGGTCCTGGTACTGACCGACAACGAGCCAATGGTCGAGGCCATTGCCGCCGAGCTCGACGACGAAGGGGTTCCCTACACCCAGCTTGACCTGACCAGCGCATCCCGGCCGGTCATCGATGCCGTCTATCTGTCGGACACCGTGGCTTCGGTGCCGAGGGCAAAGTTCCAGGCAGTGGTCCTGCCGAACGAGGCGCCCGCGGGGCTCACCCCGACCGAGCTGACGGCACTGCACACCTTCGAGGCAGCCTTCGGTATCCGCCAGGTCGACGCCTCGACCTGGGCCAACCCCGCTGTCGGCTTGAACTACGCCGCGTCTCCGGGTTACGTCGGCACCCTCGACGGCGTCACTGCCACAGTCACACCCGAAGGTCGCGCAGCGGAGTTCCGGTCTCTCGACGGTCCTGTCACGTTCGAGAACGCGGACCCCGTCGAGTCGGAGAGCTACGGCTTCGTCGCTACGCCGATGGCGGACGACCCGGTGGCCAAGACGTCCTTCAAGGTACTCATGTCCGCGCCGATGACCCCCTTGGCCGACGCTGGTTCCCTGGTTGGTGTCTACACCCACGAAGGCCGCGAAGAACTCGTCATCACCTTTAATTACAACGAGTTCCAGGAGCAGTTCCAGACGATCGCGCCCAGCATCGTCGGCTGGATGACGCGTGGTGTGCACCTCGGCTTCAACCGGAACTATTTCTCGGTGCAGGTCGACGACATCCTGATCCCGGACCTGCGCTGGAGCGCCGAGGCGAACTGCACGCCCGGCGACCTCTGCCCCCCCGGTACCCCGCTGAACGCCGAGATCCGGATGGTGCCGGCCGACGTCGATCACCTGATGACTTGGCAGACCGCCAACGGGATGCCGCTCGACATGACGTACAACGCCGAGGGCGCGGAAGATCCCGCCGATCCGCTGACCACCAAGTTGGTGACCAACAAGGCTTCGTTCCGGTGGCTGAACCACACCTACTCCCACCCGTACCTGGGATGCGTCCAGAACTTCGCCGTCATCCCGTGGGTGTGCGCCACGGATGCAGGGGGTGCGATCCAGTACGAGCCGATGTCCCTGATCACCAGCCAGATCGACCAGAACAAGGCGTGGGCCGCGGCGAACGGGATCACGCTCGATGAGGGCGAACTGGTCACCGGTGAGCACTCCGGTCTGAAGACACTGCCTCAGATGCTGGTGGACAACCCGAACCTGGCGCCCGGCCTGCAGGCCAGCGGTATCGCGTTCACCGCTTCCGACGCGTCCCGTGAGTTCGAGCAGCGCCAGATCGGCACCACGCTGACAGTGCCGCGCTACCCGATGAACATCTTCTACAACGTCGCCACCCAGGCCGAGGAGGTGGACGAGTACAACTGGATCTACAACAGCCGCGTCGATGGCGGCAGCGGGGTCTGCGAGGACAACCCCGCCACCTCCACCTGCATCGCACCACTGAGCACGACGACCGGATTCATGTCCTACATCGTGCCGATCGAGATCCGGAACGCGACCCAGCATCTGCTGAACAACGACCCGCGGCCGCATTACGCGCACCAGTCGAACCTCACCGAGGACAAGATCCTGTATCCGGTGCTGGACGGCATCCTGGCGAAGTACAACGCGGCGCACGCGACCAACACGCCGCTGCTGCACCCCTCGCTACGTGAGTCGGGCACCCTGCTGAAGCAGGCTGCCGCATGGAAGACCAACAAGGCGGCAGTGAGCGCCTACGCGATCGGGTCGAATGTCACGGTGGCCAGCACGTCCGGCAGCGCCATCGACGTACCGGTGACGCTTCCTGAGGGCACTACTCAGGGGGGCACTGCTTTCGGGCAGGCCTACGCCGGTGAGCGGTCCGCGCAGGTCGCGTTCGCCGCTTCGCAGACGCAGCAGTACGTCCTGCCGGCAGGCGCGGGCTACCCGTTCACTGCGGTGGTCGCGGCCGCGCCGGTGATCGGCACGGCGACAGCAGGCAGCGCCTCGGCGACAGTGACATGGACCGCGCCGACCGACACTGGTGGCACGGCAATCACTGGCTACGAGGTAGGAGTGGTCAACAGTGCGGGCACGCAGATCGGCGCGTTGCGTCCGGCAGCCGCAGGTGCGACCAGCTTGGCGGTAACCGGATTGACCAACGGGACGGCGTACCGCTTCCAGGTACGCGCTCTGAACTCCGTCGGTGCGAGTCCGTACTCCGCGTTCTCGACTGCCGTCACTCCATCAGCCTTGCCAGGTGTTCCGGCCCTCGGCACCGTGACGCCGGGCAATGCCTCGGCGACGGTGACCTGGACCGCCCCAGCGTCCTCTGGCGCTTCGGCGATCACCGGTTACAGCATCCGGGTCTACCGCTCGGGTTCGCTCATCAACACGATCGCAGTTCCGGCGACGCCGCTGAGCAGGACGTTCACCGGCCTGATCAACAACCAGCCGCACACGTTCGCGATCGCCGCGGTGAACGCCTCCGGTACCAGCGCGTACTCCGCACAGTCGGCCCCGGTGACACCGACTGTGGGCGCGCCGCCAGGCACTCCTGCCTTCGGTGCGATCACGGCGGGCAACGCGTCGGCCACGGTCAACTGGACGGCGCCGGCGAGCACAGGCGGCTCGGCGATCTCCGGTTACAGCATCCGGGTCTACCGGTCCGGTTCGCTGATCAACACCATCGCCGTGCCGGCCACACCGTTGAGCAGGACCTTCACCGGCCTGACGAACGGGGCACCGCACACGTTCGCGATCGCCGCTGTGAACGCAGGCGGGACCAGCCCGTACTCCGCGCAGTCGGCAGCTGTGACTCCGACAGCGGGAGCCGTACCCGGTGCACCGACGATCAGTTCGGTGACGGCGGGCAACGCGACAGCGACAGTGAACTGGGCAGTGCCGGCTAGTACAGGTGGGTCGGCGATCTCCGGTTACAGCATCCGGGTCTACCGCTCGGGCGCGCTGATCAACACGGTCGCGGTTGCGGCGTCTCCGCGGAGCAGGACCTTTACCGGCCTGATCAACGGGCAACCGCACACGTTCGCGGTCGCTGCCGTGAACGCAGGCGGAACCGGCGCGTACTCCGCGCAGTCGGCAGCCGTGACTCCCAAGGGAGTACCTGCGGCACCAGTGATCGGTACCGCCACAGCGGGGGTGGCCTCGGCCACCATCCGCTGGTCGGCACCGACCAATAACGGCGGCGAGGCGGTGACCAGCTACCTGGTCAGGTCGTACCGCTCCGGCACCCTGATCAACACCAAGACCGTGGCCGGCTCGGCCCTGAGTGTGGTGAACACGGGGCTGCTCAGGCAACCGCACCGGTTCTCGGTCGCCGCGGTCAACGCGATCGGTACAAGTTCCTACTCGGCCCAGTCCAACCAGGTGGTTCCTACCTGAAGTTGAGCTGAGCAACTAAATCCCGCCCGCTCGGTCCCCACAGACCGATCGGGCGGGATCGTTCCGTCCGGCACGCGCTCAGTCCGTCTGGGTGACCTTGCGCAGGCCGCGCGGGGCGTCGGGGTCGAGACCGAGCTTGCGGGCCAGGGCCTCGATGGCGCGCTGGGCCGGGATGATCAGCGCCAGCGGGGCCAGCGTTTCGGGCAGGTCCGGGCCGGTCAGGTTCACGTCGCAGCGCGAGGCGAAGGTGGCGTCGCCGCCGATCCCGAGGATCTTGCTGCCCTTCTCGCGGACGATCGAGGCCAGTTCAGTCATCCCCGGCAACGCGGGTCCGTCCCCGGCGGCGACGAGGATGGTGACCAGGTCGGCGTCGACGACTGCGATCGGCCCGTGCTTGAGATCGGCGTACGAGAGTCCGCGGACCGGCTGTAGGCAGGTCTCCTCCAGCTTCAGGGCGACCTCGAGCGTCGTACCGAAGGTGAGGCCGCGGCCGCTGGCCAGGAAGTCGTGGGCGCCGCTGAGCAGGTCGGCCGCGGCGTCGACCGAGCCTTCCAGCATCTTCGCGGCCGCGTCGGGGACGCGCGCGATGTCGGCGTCGAGGGTGCCCGGCTTCTGCGCGAGCGCGTCGACCGCGACCGTGATCGCGGCGAGCTGCGTCGTGTAGGTCTTGGTCGCCGGGACCGCGAGCTCCTTGCCGGCCTGGGTGATCAGCACGACGTCGGCGGTCGAGGCCAGCGGGCTGTCGCCGTCATTGGTGATCCCGACGACCGCGGCGCCGTTGCGCTTGGCCCACTCCGCGGTGTCGACGATCTCCTGGGTGGCGCCGGACTGGCTGACCGCGACGACCAGCGAGTTCGAGAGGTCGAGGTTGGCGCCGTACAGGGTGGCCACCGACGGCGCGGCCAGCGAGGCCTGCCGGCCGGCGTGGATCTCGGTCAGGTAGCGGCCGTAGACACCGGCGTTGTCGGAGGACCCGCGGGCCACGAAGATGACGTGCCGGCGACCGGCGGCGAGCCGGGTGATGTCGTGCCGCAGTGGCAGCACGTGCTCGAAGGTCGCGGCCAGCGCGGCCGGCTGTTCGGCGATCTCGCGGGCCATCTGGGTGGCAGGGGCGGGGACAGACACCACTGGGATCACTGGTCCTATCTGGTCTTAACAGGTATGCTGCGCACGATAGCAGTGAGCGGTACCCCGGGGCACCCCCGAGTGCCGCCCAGGTCTGGAGGATCGAGATTCGATGGTGGCTACCAAGCGGGCCCAGGTCCGATCGGTGCTGGAACGGCTGATCGACGTCGAGCTGCACCCCGGCGACCCGATCCCCTCCGAGCGTGCCCTGGTGGACAAGCTGAACGTCTCCCGGGTGACCGTCCGGCAGGCGATCAGCGATCTGGTCGAGTCCGGCGCGCTGGAGCGCGTGCACGGTAAGGGGACCTTCGTCACCGGCCCCCAGGTCGACTCGCAACTGCACCTGACCTCCTTCTCGCGGGAGATGCGGGCCCGCGGCCTCGAGCCGGGCACGGTGGTGCTCTCGGCCACCGAGATCGAGGCGTCCGACGAGACCGCCAAGGGCCTGCGGGTCCCGAAGGGCACCAAGGTGATCCGGGTCGAGCGGCTCCGGACCGCCGACGCCTCGCCGATGGCCTACGAGATCGGCTACTACCCGTCCGCGCTCTTCCCCGGCCTGCTCGGCCGCGAACTCGGCACCCTGTACGACGTCTTCGCGAGCGAGTACGACGTCGTCGTCACCTCTGGTGAGCAGACTGTCCGGGCGGACAACGCCGACGGTCATGTCGCCCGGGTCCTCGGGGTGGCCCGGCGGGCACCGCTGCTGGTCCTCGAGCGCACCACCTTCGCCGGCCGCAAGGTCGTCGAGCTGTCCTGGTCGGCGTACCGTGCCGACCGCTACCGCCTGCACATGGCCCTCACTCCCCGAGGCCCACGGACCGGCTCAGCCTGATCAACTCCCCGGTTACCTGACCGGCCCGGCAGGGAGGCCGCCGCGTACGACGAGGTGCGCGGCGGACATACTGGAGTCCAACCCACATGAACTTTGCTGTGAGGAGTACCGCGAGACATGCCTATTGCCACCCCTGAGGTCTACGCCGAGATGCTGGACAAGGCCAAGCAGAACAGCTTCGCCTACCCGGCCATCAACGTCAGCTCGTCGCAGACGCTGATCGCCGCGATCCGTGGTTTCGCCGAGGCCGGCTCGGACGGCATCGTCCAGGTCTCCACCGGCGGCGCGGAGTACCTGTCCGGCTCGACCGTGAAGAACATGGTGACCGGCTCGGTCGCACTGGCCGCGTACGCGCACGAGGTCGCGAAGAACTACAACGTGAACATCGCGCTGCACACCGACCACTGTCCGAAGGACAAGCTGGACGGCTTCGTCCGGCCGCTGCTGGAGATCTCCGCCGAGCGGGTCGCCCGTGGCGAGAACCCGCTGTTCCAGTCCCACATGTGGGACGGTTCCGCGGTCCCGCTGGAAGAGAACCTCGAGCTCGCCAAGGACCTCCTGGCCAAGGCCGCGGCCGCCAGGATCGTGCTCGAGATCGAGGTGGGCGTCGTCGGTGGTGAGGAGGACGGCGTCGCGAACGAGATCAACGAGAAGCTCTACACCACCGTCGAGGACGGCCTGGCCACGGTCGAGGCGCTCGGCACCGGCGAGCACGGTCACTACCTGACCGCGCTCACCTTCGGCAACGTGCACGGCGTCTACAAGCCGGGCTCGGTCAAGCTGCGGCCGGAGATCCTGAAGGAGATCCAGGACCAGGTCGGCGCCAAGGTCGGCAAGGACAAGCCGTTCGACCTCGTCTTCCACGGCGGCTCCGGCTCCACCCTGGAGGAGATCCGGGCCGCGGTCGACTACGGCGTGATCAAGATGAACGTCGACACCGACACGCAGTACGCGTTCACCCGTCCGGTCGCCGGCCACATGTTCACCAACTACGACGGTGTGCTGAAGGTCGACGGCGAGGTCGGCAACAAGAAGGCCTACGACCCCCGCGCCTGGGGCAAGGCGGGCGAGGCCGGCATGGCCGCCCGCGTCGGCGAGGCCTGCGAAAGCCTCCGCTCCACCGGCACCTCCCTGCTGGCCTGACCACCTGCACCACAGCTGTTCATCCGGAGGGCTCGTCGCTGACCGCGACGGGCCCTCCGGTCTGTCTCAGCGGTTGGTGCGGGCGCTGTGGATCAGTGCCTGACCAGCCCAGACCATGGTGTCGATGGCTTCCTCGGCCTCGAGACCGGCCGCGTCCCGGGTAGCGACCAGCGCCTCGACGCCGCAGACGAGCATGACCGCATGGACGACCCGCAGGAACTCCTTCGGTGGCAGCTCGTCCTCGAGCGGCCGCAGGGCCAGACTCACCCCGTCGAACCGGGCGGTCGACCGCACCGGCACCATCTCGCCGCCCTTCTCCCACTGCGCGAACCAGCGTTCGAGCGTCGCCTGCAGGACTCCACGCCAGATCGGTTCGTCCGCGAACTGCCACCGCCCGATGGTGCGGATCAGCAACTCGATCCGCACCGCCGGATCGTCGCCCGCGTCCGCGAGTACCTCCTCGAAGCTGGGCAGGTCGCGGGTCACCGACACCGAGGCGTCGGCGCGCAATGACTTGGGGTTGGGGAAATACCGGTACGCCGTCGCGACCGAGATCCCCGCCGCTTCGGCGACCTGCGCGACGGTCGGCGACTCGCCGCCGTCCCGCAACACCTTGAAGTAGGCGTCGATCAGCGCCTTACGAGTGCGCTGCTTCTGCTGGTCCCGGCCGGTCATCTAACCCACTTGACGTGAGAATGAATTCTCATGATGATAAATGTATCGCATCATCACGAGACCTGGGGGATCGCATGACACCGCAAGAGATGGACGAGGTTCTGGACCGGCATTTCGCCGGCGAGGCCTCGCACGACCTGGAGGCCGTCCTGGCCACGCTGCATGAGGACGTCGAGCACGATGTGGTGGGGCTTGGCGTGATCAGGGGACGCGCCAACGTGGCACCGCTGTACCAGGGGATGTTCGACGAGACAGGCGACGAGTCCTTCGCCCCGATCAGCCGGCAGTACGGTGACGACTTCCTCGTCGACGAGGTCATGATGACGCAGCGGATCAACGGCGACATGTTCGGCGTCCCCGGCAACGGAACCGTCGTCACCTGGCGGCTGCTCCACGTCTGCGAGTTCCGCGACGGCCTGATCAGCCGCGAGAACGTCTGGATGGACACCGGCGCCATCATCGCCCAACTCACCGCAGCCCAGGGCCATGGCACCGAGAGCTGACCGGGCCGCGGGCACGGACCCCCGCTGGCCGTAGCGCCCTGGCCGGGCTGGGTGGGGTGCTCAGCCGGGGAGGTCGTGGTCGGCGGGGTAGCTGGATTCTCGTCTTCGTCGGCTGGGCTGGGTGCCGGGGCGTTTTCGTCGGCGGCGGTCGGGGTCGAAGGCGCGCACGCCGGTACGGCGGGACGCGCGGGCGAAGGTGGTTCGGACGCGGTCGACGACGAGCGCGGCGTCGTCCAGGTCGGACCAGGAGATCCAGCAGTGCTCGACCGGCTCCGGATCGGCTGGTTCGCCGCGGCGTGGTGCTCCGAAGACCCGTTCGGCGACCTCCTCCAGGTAGTCGTCGAACTCCTCGCACCAGAAGGGCCTGCGCGGCTCGAACTCCACCACGGTCCGCTCGTCCGGGAACCAGAGTGAGCAGCTGACCAGCTCGCCCTCGATCAGCGGAGGAGGCGATGCGGAGGGCGCAGGCAGCCCCGCCTCGGCCAGGATCAGCCGAAGCCGCGATTCCGCCACGGATGCCGACTCCGCCCCGGCTAGCGCCACCACCCGTTGCGCCTGCTCGATCCCGTCCACCAACTGGTTCACTGCCCGCTTCAGCAGTGTGGACGTGGTCAGCCCCGCGTAGAGCGCCGCCTCCGCCAGAACGACAGCGGGCGCCAGCGGCGAGTTCGCCGACGAAGTCTCCGAAGTCACTGGAACTAACGCTGCCACCTCCGCCACCGCACGTGCTGGTGACACCAGACGCAATCCGTTCCACACCTGGACCCCCGGACCGATCGGATCCCGGACATTCCGGTGCACCTCACCCCGCGACCCGCCCGGCCCGTCCCTGGCGGTCACGTGCACCTCTGACAGGTCGAGCCCCCAGAGTGGAAGTGCATGGAGTGCGGCTGCCGACTGGTGGCTCGCGGTCAGCCCGGGATCGCCGTACCGGAGGACGCGATGGATGCGGCGCAGGTACAGCATCTCGTCGGTCACGACGGCGAAGGTCCGGTGCGGGGCATAGGTGCCCGGCCGGATCCGGCGCCAGCCGCCGGTGTCCAGCAGGGAGTCGATGTCGGGGTCGGGGTAGCCGCAGGCCCGCGCGTCGGCGCGGGTGAACAGGCCGCCGCGGATCTGGGTCATCACGCTGAGTTGTGGGTTCACACCGGAGAAGATGCAGTGCTCAGCCGGTCCTCAGCGCGATGACCTCAAAGCTGTGGAAAAAGGGCACAAAAAAGGCCCGTCATGTCTTGATGACGAGCTCAGCGCGGGTTGGTACCCAGGGTTGCCAGAGGAGCGGCATATTGGCCTCCGCGGGCGTCCGGTTGCCTTTCCGCTCATTGCAGGAGGCGTGGGCGGCGACCGCATTGAGCCACTCGGTGCGGCCGCCCCTGGATCTGGGTTGGACATGGTCCATGGTGTCGGCGTTGTCCAGGCCGCAGTACGCGCAACGGAACCTGTCGCGCCGCAGTACGCCGTGCTTGCTGTACTTCATCCGGCCGGCCGCATACCGCCAGTGGGTGACCACATACCGGACCAGGCGGAGCACCCTGGGAACCGGAAAAGGGCCGATGGTCCGCTCGCCGTGCGCCTCTTCGACCACTGCGACCTCGCGGACCAGCATCCGGATGGCGTGCTGGATCGACACGGTGTGCAGCGGCTCGTACGACGCGTTCAGGACTATGACGCTCATCCGGGTGCCTCCTTCCGGCCGTAGCTGGGAACCACGGCGGCCTCGACGCAGGGTCTCAAGCATCCGTGGCCGTCCGGTGAACGGTCAACGGATTTCGTCAGACGGTCACGTGCCTGTTCGACTGCGGGATCGGCGAGGATGTGCTCATGGAATTGAACAATCTTCTGTCCGGCCCACCCGAGACACTACTCCCCGTAGACCCCGCGGCAGCGGAACTCGCCGCCGGGCTCCCGCCGGTGGGGGCCGCGGCCAAGTTCCCGACGTCCTCCCTGGCCTGGTCCCTGCTGGCCGAGGAGGCGTTCGCCGGGGGCCGCACGATCGAGGCCTACGCCTACGCCCGGACCGGCTACCACCGCGGTCTGGACCTGCTCCGCCGCAACGGCTGGAAGGGTCACGGGCCGGTCCCGTGGGAGCACGAGCCGAACCGTGGCTTCCTCCGCTGCCTGGCCGTCCTGGGCAAGGCAGCCGCCGCCATCGACGAGAAGGAGGAGGCAGAACGCTGCGTCACCTTCCTCCGAGACTCGTCCCCAACCGCCGCCGACGTACTGGCCTGACAGTTTGTGGGGACTGGGGCCGGCGGGACAGAATCCGTCGGTGACCAGCCCCTACGCGCAGTCCGGCTTCCGTCTCCGCTTCGACTGGGGACCTGCCGGTGCGGCCGAGGTCGGCGCCGGGCTGGTCGCGGTAGTCGACGTACTGTCCTTCACCACCGCGGTGACGGTCGCCGTAGACCAGGGCATCGACGTCCTGCCGTACCGCTGGCGTGACGAAAGCGCAGCCGCGTACGCCGAACAGCACGACGCGGTACTGGCGGTCGGCCGGTCGCAAGCGGGTGAGACAGGAATCAGCCTGTCACCCGCGTCGATCCGGCGAGGTCACAGCTTGCAGGGGCCGAGGACCGTGCAGCGGCTGGTGTTGCCGTCGCCGAACGGCTCGACGATCTCGCAGCAACTCGCTGCCAGTGGAAGCATCGTGCTGGCGGTTTCGTTGCGCAACATCTCCGCAGCTGCCGCGTGGACCGCCGCCCGAATGAAGGACGACCCGTCCCTCACAGTTGCCGCGATCGCAGCGGGTGAGCGCTGGTCCGACGGATCCCTCCGGCCGGCTGTGGAAGACCTGTGGGGTGCCGGCGGCTTCCTGACTGCGTTGGTAGCTCAGGGCGTCGGTCAGCTCTCACCGGAAGCCCGAGCCGCCGCCGCGGCGTACCGGGACGTTGCAGACGACCTGCCGGAACTCCTGTACGAGTGCGCGGGCGGCAGGGAGCTGACCGCCTACGGATTCCCCGAAGACGTCGCCATCGCAGCTGAACTCGACTCGAGCAAGTCGGTCCCCACTCTCGAGGACGTCGCCTTCCGCCAAGCCGAAACGGTCTGGTCTCCGGCACGGCACACTGCGCTCCGAGGGCGTGAGGATCTTGGCCACGGCCTCGCCTTCCACCAGGGGCCCGTGTCAGGTCCGGGCTCCGGTGCTCAGGCGGCGGAGGACCAGGCCGAAGACGCGTTCCACCGGGATGTAACCGATCTGACGTGAGTCGTAGCTCTCGTCCGGGTTGTCGCCGACGACCAGCAGTCGACCCGCCGGGACCGTGTCGCCCTCCAGAAGCTTGCCTACAGCGACTTTAGGGACGGAATCGCCTGGCAGTGCGACGATCCGCTTGACGATCCACCGCCGGTCAGTCTCACCCGGCCCCGCCGGCGGCCGCTGCCACGGAACGGTGACACCTTCCTGGACGACCACCCCGGCGTCGTACGGAGACTCGAGCACCACGACATCCCCGACCCGCAGCGGCCGCGGCACGCGCCAGGCAAGCAACCTGTCCTGGTCGCAAAGGGTCGGCTCCATGCTGCGGCCGGCCACGGTCACAGCGGCCAGTCGCCGCCTCGCTGTGCGCGCTCCGAGGAACGCCAGCAGAGTGACAAGGCCGAGCCCGGCGGCCACGCTTGTTCGCTTCGGCATCGCGTCACAGTATCCAATCCGTGAATGTCAATCCCTGCTGGATGGCAAGAATCGGACTCGGCCGCGGCCGTCTGCTTTCTGCCAATGATGGTGTGCCGGATCACTGGCCGGTTGGCGAGAATCGCCGATACTCTCTTGCCAGTTATCCGCCCTCCTCGGAAAGGAATAACACATGGTCAAAGCATTGCAGAATCTGGGTGACCGCCTCGTCGGACGGTTGGTGCCGGAGGTTGTCGCAGAAGCCGGTGTTCAGGATTACCAGCTGAGCTGCGGCTGTTACTGGGACTCTCCGGGCTACATCAAGAAGGTCAAGAACTGTGCGAACGGCAAGTGCGGGGCCTGCTACAGCGTGGGTGCCTGCTAGCGCCTGCCGGACCGCCACGCTCTCTGAACAGTGCGATGCCGGTGGCGGGAAACTTCCGCCATCGGCATCGTCAATTCCGGCCGCGGCACGGAAGGGCTCATGTCATATCTATTCCTAGCGTGTTCCGTCGCCCTCAGCCTCGTTTTCGGAGCATCTTCGGCGAGCAAAGTGGGGCGTTCCGCATTCCGGGGTTTCACCGCCTCGGCCGGCCCGCTGAAAATGCTGCCACAGTCATTCCGACCGCTGGCCTCGCGCGCGGTCGTAGTGGCCGAGATCGCACTGACGGCGGTGTTGCTGATCGGAACAGGAGCCGCTGCCACGTCTGCGCTGGTGCCTGTCGCAGTCGTGGGTCTGGCTGGCGCAGCGGTCTTGTTGCTGGCTTTCACGATCGCCATCGTGGCGACGCTGCGCCGCGGCGGGCAGCAGGCCTGCCGCTGCTTCGGAGCCAGGGCGATACCGCTCGGCCCCGCGCACGTGGTTCGCAATGCTCTGCTCCTCGCGGTCGCGCTGGCCGGTCTCGTCACTGTCAGCGGAGCCGATCCGTCGGTTGAACCGGGCGGCGCCGCGCTGGCCGGCGTCGCGGGTCTGGTGGCCGGGCTACTGGTGACGCGGTTCGACGACCTGACCGATCTGTTCAGTACCCCAGAAATCTCCGCCGGCGGTCGTTGAGGCCCGGCGTACTCGACAAGGAGAAGGTCTTGGTGATCCTGACGGCCGCGGTGGTCCTGGTCGGCGTGCTCGTGCTGCTTGATCTGTTGCTCACCCTCGGGCTGATCAAGCGGGTACGCACCCACGCCGAGTTGCTGGACAAGCTTGTCAACGCGACCCCGGCCTCAGCGCACGCTGTGGAGCCTGGCCAGTTGCCACCCGGCAGGCCTGTCGGCGAGTTCAGTGCCACCACCTCCGAAGGCCTGGAGATCTCGCGGGAATCGTTCGACGCGGGCGTTGTCCTCGGCTTCTTCTCGACCTGGTGCGACACCTGTGCCGAGCAATTGCCCGGCTTCCTGGCCTTTGCCGAGCCCCTGGGCCGGGAGCGCGTGCTCGCGGTTGTCCACGGCGACGAGGATCAACTGGTCGACCTGGTCGCGACCTTGGCGAAGGTGGCGCAGGTCGTGGTCGAGGCGGAGAACGGACCGGTGGCCCAGGCCGTGGGTGTTCAGGCCTTCCCGACGATGGCCGTTGTCGACAAGGACTGGCGGGTGACTTCGAGCGGCTACTCGGCGGAGACGCTCACGGCTGTTGCGCTCCGATGACCGATCGCGGGGCCGCGGCAGAGCCTGACGTGGGTTCGGTCAGGTCGTTGCTTGGCGGTGCCGTCGAGGCGCTGGTGGTGGCCTGGCGCGCCGCGCCTGGCGGCTTCGTCGGCTACGTGCTGGCAAGTGTCGTCAGCGGGCTCGCGCCGGTAGCGGTCGCCTGGCTGATGAAGCTGGTCCTCGATCGGCTGACCACGGGGACCACCCCGACCGGCGAGCTGACGCTGCTCGCGGGCGGTCTTGCCGTCGCCGGCCTGGCGACCGCGGTGACCGGCGAGCTGGTGCGGTATCTCGCCGCCGAGGTCGCCCGGCGCGTCACGGTGCTGACCCGGGACCGTCTGTACGAAGCCACCGGGCGGATGACCGGACTGGCCAAGCTCGAGGATCCCGCGTTCCGCGACCGGTTGCAGATGGCCGAGCAGCACAGTCAGTCCGGTCCGATGATCATCCTCGACGCGGTGATCGGCAGCATCCGGTACCTGCTCACCCTGGTCGGCTTCGTGGTCACCTTGGTGGCCCTGAGCCCGCTGATGGCCGCTGTGGTGATCGCCGCCGCGCTGCCCGGCCTGTACGCCGAACTGAAGCTGAGCCGGCGTCGTGCGGAGATGATGGCGGGTCTCACTCCGACCGAGCGACGGGAATACTTCTACGGCGACCTGATGACCGGCCTGGAAGCGGCGAAGGAGATCCGCCTGCTCGGCCTCGGACGGCTGTTGCGTGGACGGATGCTCACCGAACTCCGCAGGGCGAACGTCGGCCGGCGACGGATGGACCGGCGTGATCTGCTGGTCCAGGGGCTGCTCGGTGCCCTCGGTGCGGTGGTGTCGGGCGTCGGTCTGATCTGGGCGGTACTTGCCGCTGGCAACGGCCGGTTGACGCTTGGCGACATCTCGGTCTTCGTCGCCGCCCTCGCCGGTGTGCAGGCTGCCTTGACGGCCCTGGCCAGTGGCACCGGGATGGCGCACAACGCGCTACTGATGTTCGCGCACTTCCGGGCGGTGACGAACGAAGGGCCGGGGCTGCCGGTGGCAGCTGAGCCGGTTCCGGTGCCCGATCTGCGGCACGGGATCGAGTTCAAGGATGTCTGGTTCCGCTACAGCGATGAGCATCCTTGGGTGCTGAGTGGTGTCGATCTGTTCATCCCGTTCGGACAGGCGACGGCTCTGGTCGGTCACAACGGTGCCGGCAAGAGCACGCTGGTGAAGCTGCTCTGTCGTTTCTACGATCCGACCATCGGCAAGGTGTGCTGGGACGGGATCGACCTGCGTGACCTGGACGTGGCTGAGTTGCGCCGGCGCCTTGGCGCGGTGTTCCAGGACTTCATGTGTTACGAGCTGACCGCCGCCGAGAACATCGCCTTCGGTGAGGTCGACGGTGCGGAGGAACTCTCGCCGGACTATCGTCCCCGCGTCCAGGATGCCGCGCGCCTGGCCGGGATCGACAGCACCCTGGAGTTCCTGCCTCGCGGCTACGACACCATGCTGTCCCGGATGTTCTTCAACGAGCAGGACAAAGACGACCCCGGGACCGGTGTGCTGTTGTCAGGCGGCCAGTGGCAGCGGGTCGCGCTGGCTCGGGCCTTCCTGCGGGACCGGCGGGATCTGCTGATCCTCGACGAACCGACCTCAGGTCTGGACGCGGAAGCGGAGTACGAGATCCACACCAGCCTCGCAGCCCACAGAAAGGGCCGCACCAGCGTGCTCATCTCCCACCGGCTAGGGGCAGTACGGGACGCCGACCGCATCGCAGTACTGGTAGACGGCCGCATCGCCGAGTTGGGCAACCACGACACCCTGATCTCCACAGGCGGCACCTACGCCCGCCTCTTCGACCTTCAGGCCAGCGGATATTCCACGCCCGGGTTGTCGTAGGATGAGGGCGTCAACCAAAGTCGAAGTACTGCCCGTTGACAGAGCCGGCAGGCGGTGTGCGTCCCCGCTTCCTGCCAAAACATGGACGGTTGTAGGCGGCATGACGGACCGGTAGAGCAGGACGCCCACGGTCAGATCACCGCCCCTCCGGGCAGTGGAAGGTCTTACCGTGCCGGCTGTCACCGGACGGATCCGCACGCCCGAAACCCAGCAAACCGGCTACCGTGCCGCGCTGCGGACACCTGGAGCGTGGAAGTTCTACCTGGCCGCCTCGCTGGCGAGGATCGGCATCGCGATGACCGGGCTGGGCATCGTCTGGCTCATCCACGGAGCGACCGGCTCGTACGGCACTGCCGGCGCCGTGACGGGTGGTTTTGCGGTCGCCGAAGCAATCGGTGGGCCGCAGGTCGCGCGGCTGATCGATCGCTACGGGCAGACCCTGATGCTGCCCATCATCCTGCTCGTACACGCGATGGCAGTGGCGCTGCTGATCGGTCTCGCGATGTCGCCAGCACCACTTGCGTACCTTGTCGTCGCTGGAGTCCTAGCCGGCGGATCGCTGCCACAGGTGGGAGCGCAGACAGCAGCCCGCTGGTCGCATGCATTGCGCGGCCACCCGGCTCTGGCCTCAGCGTTCGCCCTGGAATCACTGGGCGTCGGCCTGGCCTTCCTGGTCGGTCCGGCTCTGGTCGGGACAGTCAGTTCTCTGGTCAGCCCGGTAGCCGGCTCAGCGCTCGCTACCGCTTTTGTTCTGGCCGGAGGCTTCGCCCTAGCGATCCAACGCCGTACTGCGCCTCCGCCGAGCAGACCGAGTCGCCACAGCCATGAGCGACCGGCAAGCCTGATGCGCGTTGGGTTCCTCGCACTCGCCGGTACCAGCATCGCGATCGGCTTGTTCTTCGGG
>NZ_DASRXP010000471.1:0-3943 GCF_035687465.1 Kribbella sp. | reverse complement strand
GGCCTACACGGCCGCACCCGACTCCCCATCGTACGAGGGCCTCCGCTTCCTCCTGCAGTGGTCACCGAATCATGGCCAGCGTGAGGTGGCGGTGGCCGACCGTTTCGAAGCCGACGACCGTGACGGCCGGGGCGAGCATGACGATCACTAGGCACCACGGGGTGCTCGCACCGAGCTCAGCGCAGATCACCGCCAGCAGAATCACGCCTGCCGTTCCCACCAGGAGCAGCAGGTGGAACGTGTCGTGCTGCCGGAGAAAGCCCCAGTAGATCGCGTACAGCGCCACTATGAAGATGGCGACCGGGATCGCGACGGTCAGGACCGTTTCGGTCGGGCCGAGCGTGGCGCTTCCTTCCAGGAAGTACGCCGCCACGTGCAGGCCGGCGCCCGTCGCGGCGACCGAGCCGAACAGGAGGAAGTGACCGAGCCCCCAGGCCGCCGATCTGTTCCGGTGCCGACGGAGGACATCTCCCCAGGGCACAGCGAAGTACATCCACCACATGCCGAAGGTCAGGCCGATACCGGCGACCGCCAGCAGCGCGGCCTCGAAGGTCCAGCCGTGTTCGCCGTGCACGAGCGCGTTGAGGGCCGCGACCGTTCCCAGCACTCCTTCGCCGAGGGTGATCAGCAGCAACAGCCCATGCCGCTCTGCGATGTGATGCGCGTGCCACGGTGTCGGACTGCGCCGCTCCGCCAGCACCGGGCCGGTCAGCTCCAGCGCGATGAACGGGATCCCGGCCACGAAGAACGCCCACACCGGCAACTGCAGGAACGCGAGCACCACCCACCCCACCTGCGCGACCCCGATGGTCCAGATGTTCTTGCGGGCCGCCGGCGCCCGGCCGGGATCGTTGCGCCCGGCAAGGAGCCAAAGGAACAGCATCGACAACCGCATCACGACGTACCCGAGAACCATCATCCGGACGTCGATCGCGTCGCCGTCGTCGACGGAGACGAACATGTCCTCGAGCCCGAGCGCCAGCACGATCACGCCGACCATCTGCACCATGGTGGCGACCCGGAACACCCAGTCGTCGTTGTCGTAGGCCGACGCGAACCACGAGTAGTTCATCCAGCACCAAACAACGGCGAAGACCGCCAGGCAGAACCCGAGCAGCGCCGTACCGACATGGCCCTCGGCCAGGTAGTGCGCGAGCTCGTCCGCGGCCGTGCCGAACGCCACCACGAACGTCAGGTCGTACAGAAGCTCCAGCGGCGTCGCGGCCCGATGAGCCTCCGCCGGATCACGCCCCGACAGCGGCCGGTGCCGGTGGTCTTGATCGCTCATCGATCCATCTCCCGTCAACGCCACCACGCCGGCGCACATGCGACGACTGCGTCCACCAGATCGTCCCTGCTCAGTCCCCCATCCGCCAACCATGCCTTGATCGCCCCGGCGAATCCGTGCGCGACGAACTGCGCCATCAACTCCCGATGAGCAGCAGGTACGTCCGGGTTCGTCGAGCGCGCCATGAAGGCCAGGCTGTAGTCGCTGAAGTGCCGGACGAGCGCCTCGTAGACCCCACGATCCGCCGGGTCCTCGAGCGTCTGCCGATAGACATCGGCGAACCGGGCGACATGATCGACCAGCTCGCCCGTCGCCCGGCGCAGGGCCTCATCCCAGGCCAGATCTTCCGTCGCCCGCCAGTGCTCCTCGCGCCGGTACACCTCAGCCAGGTCGGCGTCCAGCACCGTGAGCAACAGCTCGAGCGGACTGCGATACCGGTGATAGAACGTCGGCCGCGTCACCCCGGCCGCCTCAGTCAACTCCGCGACACTGATCCGGGACACGGGTCCCTCGGCGGCCAGCCGCAGTACGGCGTCCGCCAGCGCGCGATCGGTCCGCGCCGTCCGCGGATCCGGTCGATCGTTCATCACTGTCCTCGGCTCTTCCGCTGCTGCTATTTTACAGTTGTAAGATAGCAACCCCGAGGAGCAGTCATGAGGTCCCACACCGCCGTCTCCCCCGAAGAAGCCGCCGACCGCCTCGCGATCCGCGAACTGTTCGACGCCTACGCGCACTGCGCGGACCGCCGCGACGCCAGGGGCCAGACGGCCCTGTTCACCGAAGACACCCGTTTCGTGGTTTATATGGACGCCAAGTCCGCCGAGCCCACCCAGGAACTGCACGGACGCGACGCGCTCGCACCGGTCTTCGACAACCTCAACCAGTACTCCGCCACCACCCACTTCAACGGCCAGAGCACAGTCGTTGTCAACGGCAACCAGGCCGACGGCGAGAGCTACACCATCGCCCACCACGTCACCATCGGCGACGACGGTCGCCGCACCCTGATGATCGCTTCCATCCGCTACCTGGACCAGTACGTCAAACAGGACGGCACCTGGTACTTCGCCGAACGCAAACTCCTCGTCGACTGGACCGAAACCCGCCCGATGCACGACTGAGCGGCCTGACATACGCTGGCTGTGCAGCTGGTTCGTTCTGCCTGCCAGGTAGGACGTCGTAAGAGGGAACCCGGTGGAAGTCCGGGACTGCCCCGCAGCGGTGAGTGGGAACGAGCGCCGTCATCAGCACTGGATCGAAAGGTCTGGGAAGCGACGGTCAGTAGGTGTCTCGAACGAGGCGTGCCCGCGAGTCCGAAGACCTGCCACTGCCCGCCGTGCGCCCGTCGTCCGGCGGTGACGCGTGACCTCGTGGGGAGGTCGGCGAACGCTTGCCGTTCTTCCGCGGGGCCGGGTCTTTCGAGACAGGCTCGCGAAGGAGAGAAGCTTGACTACCCAGTCCGCAGCCGCGGCAGCACGGGCGACCGTGTACGGCTACCCCCGGCAAGGTCCGAACCGTGAACTGAAGAAGTCCATCGAGGGCTACTGGAAGGGCAAAGTCACCGCAGCCGCCCTCCGGCAGACCGCGGCCGACCTTCGTCGATCCAACTGGCAGCAACTCGCCGCCGACGGCATCGACGAGGTACCGACCGGTGACTTCTCGTACTACGACCACGTGCTGGACACCACCGTCCTCGTCGGTGCGATCCCCGAACGACACCGCTCCGCCGTCGACGCGGACGCCTTGGACGGCTACTTCGCGATGGCGCGCGGAACCCAGGAGGTCGCACCGCTCGAGATGACGAAGTGGTTCGACACCAACTACCACTACCTCGTCCCGGAGCTCGGTCCCGACACCGTGTTCGCTGCCGACTCCAGCAAGCAGGTCTCCGAACTGCGGGAGGCCGTCTCGCTCGGCCTGGCCGCACGGCCGGTCGTCGTGGGTCCGATCACCTATCTGCTCCTGGCCAAGCCCGCACCAGGTGTCGCCCAGGACTTCGAGCCGTTGTCCTTGCTCGACCAGATCCTGCCCGTGTACGCCGAAGTACTGGCCGACCTGCGTGCGGCCGGAGCCGAGTGGGTTCAGCTGGACGAACCGGCTCTGGTCCAGGACCGCTCTCCTGACGAGCTGGATGCGACGGCCCGCGCGTACGCCGTACTGGGTGGTCTCGAGGATCGTCCGAAACTGCTGGTGGCGTCGTACTTCGACCGCCTGGGCGAAGCGCTTCCCGTCCTGGCCAAGGCGCCGGTCGAGGGACTGGCGATCGACTTCACCGGGCCAGCGGCGGCGAATCTCGATGACCTCGCAACCGTTGCCGGCATCCGGACGAAGCGTCTCGTCGCGGGCGTCGTCAACGGTCGCAACATCTGGATCAACGATCTGCCCAAATCACTGTCCACCCTGGCCACGCTGATGGGTCTGGCCGGCCAGGTCGACGTGAGTTCGTCATCCTCGCTGCTCCACGTCCCGCTGGACGTAACGGCCGAGGAGGACCTCAATCCGGAGATCGTCAGCTGGCTGGCCTTCGCCCGGCAGAAGACGGCCGAGATCGTCACGCTGAAGCGCGGTATCACCGAAGGCACCGAGGCGATCGCCGCCGAGCTCGCCGCGAACCGGGCGGCCCTGGAATCACGATCCGGCTCGGCCCTGACCAAC
>NZ_DASRXP010000470.1:0-6480 GCF_035687465.1 Kribbella sp. | reverse complement strand
GACTGGCCGTTCGTGCCGCGCCGGTTCCGCGAGGAGGCCGGGACCCAGATGCCCAACCTCTCGCATGGTGTCGCTGGGATCGCGACCGCGCTGGCCTTGGCCGGGGCTGAGTTCGGTCGGCAGGACCTGATCGCCGCTGCCTGTCGTGGGGCGGAGCAGTTGGTGTCGCTCGGGGTGACGGACGGCGAGGGTTTCGTCGTACCGCGCTATCTCCCGGTCGGGGTCAACGACGAGGAGGAGTTCACCTTCACCTGGTGTCACGGGGCCTCCGGGACCTCGTTGCTCTTCCGGGCGCTGGAGTACGCGGGAGTGAAGGAGGTCGCGGGTGAGACGCCGCTGACGTGGCACGGGCGGTGCTTGCACAGTGTGCGGACGTCAGGGCTGCCAGAGCGGTTGCGGCCCGGGTTCTGGGACAACGATGGGCGGTGTTGCGGCACTGCCGGGGTGGGCGAGATCTTCCTGGATTCCTGGCATCGGTCGGGTTCTCAGCCGGAGCTGGACTTTGCGCTTCACCTGGCCGATGCGCTGGTAGAGCGGGCCGTTCGGGAGGAGTCGCGGGCCTACTGGCGGTTCACCGAGCACCGTGCGGAGGAGCCGCTGCTGCCGCCTGGAGTTGGCTGGATGCAGGGTGCCGCGGGGATGGCGACGTTCCTCTTCCATGCCAGTCGGGCCGTGAGCCAGGGGCCGGCGGCTGAACCAGTTCCGAGGATGGACACGTGGTGGACGGTCCGTAGTACGGGCTAGCGGCGCCAGACCTCAGCAGTGGTGAGGAAGGCTGAGGAACCCGGGCGGTCGTGGGAGCCGTCGACCTGGACGAAACCAGGGACGCTCGCGCCGCCGATCGACACCGTGGCGGAGCGGACCGGGGCGATCACCAGGCTGAGGCTGTGCATCCCGCCGGAGAGCTGAAAGTTGTCGGTGGCAAACAAGCGCCGGTCCAGTACGCCGCCCATCTCGATCTGGATGTCGGCCGCCTTGGCACTCAACCCGTCGGCGAGGTTCATCGAGACCTGGACCAGATCGCGTTCGACCGCCGGCTCGTGCCACGGCAGGCCCTGGACCTCCAGGAACGAGCGCACGAAGTACCGCTCCAGCCAGGCGGCGAGATCCACGTCCTCGGAGACCACCCGGACGATCCCGTCGAACCACAGCACCACCGCCGTACCGGAGCCGCGGATCGACCAGTCCACCATCCAGATCGACGCGTACGCCGTGACGCGGCCGTCCGGGTCGAACAGTCGCAGCCCAGGATTGGCCCCCGCCAGGATGATCCGGCGGTCGCTGTCTGGTGCCTTGGGCATGGGCGGGACCTGTCGTCCGGGGAGGGCCGAGTCCTCAGAGTGACTCACGGTGTCACTGGTATGCAACGTGAACGGTCAGATCTTCTCCACCGGCGCATACCGGAGCAGCAGCCGTTTGACCCCTTCGGAGCCGAAGTCGATGTCCGCCTGAGCCTGTTGCCCCTCGCCCCGGACCACCACGACGGTCCCCATCCCGAAGCTGTCGTGGACCACCCGGTCGCCCGGGTTCAGGCTGATCACGGGCTTGTCGGACGCCGTACGGCGGGCCGGCTCCCAACGGGTCGTGACTCCACTGGCGCCCGCGGACGTCCCGGTGCCGGACCAGCGGGTGATCGCCGATTCGTCCCGGCGCCAGTCAAGTAGTTCCGCCGGGATCTCCTCGAGGAACCTGGAAGGCGGGTTGTGCTGCGGAGCACCGAACGCGCTGCGCACTGCAGCCCGGGAGATTGCGAGCCGCTGCCGGGCCCGGGTGATTCCGACGTACGCGAGCCGACGCTCCTCCTCGAGCTCCTTCATGTCGCTCAGCGAGCGTGAGTGCGGGAAGACGCCGTCCTCCATGCCGGTCAGAAACACCACCGGGAACTCCAGTCCCTTGGCGGTGTGCAACGTCATCAGCGTGACGACGCCCCCGTCATCGGCGGCGTCGGGGATCTGGTCCGCGTCGGCGACCAGGGCGACTCGCTCGAGGAAGGCCTGCAGATCGGCCGGTTCCGCCGCGGCCGTGCGCTCCTCGACGAACTCGCGGGCGACCGAGATGAACTCGTCGAGGTTCTCCAGCCGGGTCTCGTCCTGGGGATCCGTCGACTTCTGCAGTTCCTCGTAGTACCCGCTGCGGTGCAGCGCGACGTCCAGGATGTCGTCCGGCGGGGCGCCGGAGTCGACCATCGCGGTGAGCTCGTCGAGGATGTCGACGAACGCCTGGACGGCGTTGACGGAGCGGCTCGCCATCGCCGGAGCGTCCTGGGCTCGTCTGAGGGCTGCGGAGAACGGAATGCGGTCGCGCTGGGCGAGCGCCTCGATCGCGGCCTCGGCGCGGTCGCCGATGCCCCGCTTGGGCACGTTGATGATCCGCCGGAGCGAGACCAGGTCCTCGGGGTTCACCAGCACGCGGAGGTAGGCGAGCGCGTCGCGGACCTCCATCCGCTCGTAGAACCGGACGCCGCCGACCACCTTGTACGGATGACCCGTGCGGATGAAGACCTCTTCAAAGACCCGGGACTGGGCATTCGTCCGGTAGAACACCGCCACGTCCGAGGGTTTCACACCGTCGGCATCCGTCAGCCGGTCGATCTCGTCCGCGACGAACTGGGCCTCGTCGTGCTCGTTGTCCGCGACATACACCGCGATCTGCTCGCCCTGGCCGGAATCCGACCACAGGTTCTTCGCCTTGCGGCCCTCGTTGCGGCTGATCACCGCGTTCGCGGCCGACAGGATCGTCTGGGTGGAGCGGTAGTTCTGCTCCAGCAGGATCGTCTCGGCGTTGGTGAAGTCTTCCTCGAACGCGAGGATGTTGCGGATTGTCGCGCCCCGGAAGGCATAGATCGACTGGTCCGCGTCGCCGACCACCATCAGCTCGGCCGGCGGACTCACCGGTCCGTCGTTCGGCCCTGGCTCGATGTCGGCGCAGAGCTCACGGATCAGCGTGTACTGCGCGTGGTTGGTGTCCTGGTATTCGTCGACGAGGACGTGACGGAATCTTCTGCGGTAGTACTCCCTGACCTCGGGAAACGCCTGCAGCAGGTTGACCGTGGTCATCAGCAGATCGTCGAAGTCCAGCGCGTTCGCCTGCGCCAGCCGCTCCTGGTAGATCCGGTAGCACTCGGCGTACGTCTCCTCGAGATGGTTCGAGGTCTTCGCCGCGGCCGTCTCGTGGTCGATCAGCTCGTTCTTCTGGGTGCTGATCCAGTTCAGGATCGCGCGCGGGTTGTACCGCTTCACGTCCAGGTCCAGCTCCCGGCACACCAGCGTCATCAGCCGCCGCGAGTCGGTGGCGTCATAGATCGAGAACGTCGAACTGATCCCGAACCGCTTGATGTCCCGCCGCAGGATCCGCACACACGACGAGTGGAACGTCGAAACCCACATCAACTTCGCCCGAGGCCCGACCAGCTCCACCACCCGCTCCCGCATCTCCGCGGCAGCCTTGTTGGTGAACGTGATCGCCAGAATCGACCCCGGATGCGCATCTCTGGCCGCCAACAGGTAGGCGATCCTGCGCGTCAGCACCCGCGTCTTACCCGACCCAGCACCAGCGACCACCAGCAGCGGCTTCCCCGCATGCACGACAGCAGCCCGCTGCTGCGGGTTAAGCCCCTCAAGCAGCGCCTCAGGGTCGGCCCGATGCTTCTTGGGCTCCTCGAGCGGCACCGGCAGTTCGTCTGGAGAAAAGAGCGTCGTCATCAGAACCCAGCCTAGGCGCTCCCACGGACAGTCCGCGTACGCGTCCCCACCCGGCTCCTCCGTCGCGGCTCCCACACACCCCAAGCTCCCCGCTCCTTCCGTCGCGCTCCACCGCTGACCGGTGTTCCCCATGCCCATGGCCTGACGTCGATCGCACGCCGGACGGCTGCTGCATGGTCGTCATTTCGTGGACGGGTGTGTTGACAGCTTGTCCGCCGGGATACCGCACCCGGGTCGCCGCACGTGAGCGGGGCGAAGTAGAGCCACAGTCGCAGTGACAACTCGGCGGAGGGGACACTTCGCAACCTTTCCTTCTCCTGGAGCCATCGAGTAGGTGTGAGGGTTGATCGCGAACTGGAGCCAACGGCGCCGGACTCGCAGGATCCTGGGGCTCGGCGGGGGCGTCGTGGGGATATCCAGGGGCTGCGGGCGGTGGCTGTTCTGCTGGTCGTGCTCGATCATGCGGGGGTTCCGGGCCTGGAAGGCGGGTATCTCGGGGTCGACGTGTTCTTCGTCATCTCCGGGTTTCTGATCACCGGAATCCTCGTTCGCGAAGTACGGCGTACCGGGCGGGTGTCGATCGCTAGCTTCTACGCCCGCCGGGCTCGGCGGATTCTTCCCGCGGCGTCGGTCGCGCTCGTGGCGATCATGATCGTGTCCAGTCAGCTCTATGGATACCTGCGGATCAACGAGGTGACGACGCACATCACGTGGGCGTCGCTCTTCGCCGCGAACATCCACTCGTCGCTGGCCGGATCGAACTACTTCGACGCCACCACGTTCGTCTCGCCGGTGCAGCATTTCTGGTCGCTTGCGGTGGAGGAGCAGTTCTATCTGGTCTGGCCGCCGTTGATCGCACTGGTGCTGTTCACCCGGCGCAAGGTCGGCGCGCATCGTAGTGCCGAGCGTTCATCGGAAGGTCGGCTGCGCGCCCTGACGCTCACGATTGCTGCGCTGTGCCTCCTGTCTCTCGCCTGGTCGATCTGGCAGACCGGGCAAGATCCCACCGCCACCTACTACTCGACCCCCGCGCGCGCCTGGGAGCTCGGCGCCGGAGCATTGCTCGCGCTCGGGACCACCTGGGTCTCCGGTTTGCCGAGGCCGGGGAGACTCGCTGCCTCCTGGATCGGACTCGCCGCTGTCGCGACCGCCGCGGCCACGTACTCCGCGGCAACACCGTTCCCCGGCTATCACGCTCTGCTACCCGTACTCGGCACCATACTGATCATTGCCGGAGGCATCGAAGGACCCCGGTACGGCGCATCCGTAGTACTGGATCGCCAACCGCTACGGTGGATCGGCGACATCTCGTACTCGCTCTACCTCTGGCACTGGCCGATCCTCGTGCTCCCCGTCGTCTATCTGGAGCGAGAGCTGCAGTTGCGCGAGCGGGTTGCGTTGATAGCAGGAGCGATCGCGGTCTCCGCACTCAGCTACTGGTTCGTCGAGCGTCCGGTGCAGCGAGCGAGGCTCCTGTCCAAGCATCGGTTGACCGCACTGGCGATGTGGCCGGCGACCGCTGCAGTCCTTGTCGCTGCGGTGATTGTGGTGCAGCAACAGTACGGACAAACGCCTGCCGCGCCCGCCGCGGCATCCGCCGTCATTCCTTTCGCCCCGCCATCCGCCAAGCCCGGACATCGCCCAGCCAAGGAGAAGCCGAAGGCTCCCACACTCCTCGAGGCGGTCCGTACTGCGGCTGGACAGGCCCGAGCCGGTGCACCGCTTCCGGCTGGTCTGGGGCCGTCGCTCGAAGGCCTCATCGACGACGTGTCCAGGGCGCCGGCGAAATGCGGCGCGGACCAGGACGAGACGGCGCACGAGATCTGTGCGCTGGGGAACGTCAAGGCGAAGCGGACGATCGTGGTCTTCGGCGACTCCCATATGGGTATGTGGCTCGGACCACTGCTGCAGGCAGCCGGGACCCGCGGGTGGAAGATCATCCCGATCACGAAGGCGGGCTGCCTCCCGGTGGACGTGACCGAGTGGCGTCCGGAGAAGGCGCGCGTCTACACCGAGTGCGACACCTGGCGTGTGTGGGCCTACCAGCAGATGGCGAAGATCAAGCCGAACCGGATCATCATCTCCGGCTTCCTGAGCATGACGCTCGCCGACGCGGACTCCGGACGAGCGATTCTGAACGAAGAGTCCGGACCCCTCTTCGCCGCCGGGGCGAAGAGCGCACTCAAGCGCCTGCGGCAGTTGTCACCCCGGGTGGATGTCATCAGCGGAACTCCCACCCTGCACAAGGAGCCCTCAGACTGTCTGAGCGGTCGGCGGGCGACCATGGCCAGCTGCGCGGCACCACTCGACCCGCTCATCGGTGAACGCAACCAGGCCTGGAAGAAGGCGGCCGCTGCCACCGGAGCGCGGTGGATCGACGTCATCCCGTGGTTCTGCGAGAAGGGCACCTGCCCGCTGGTCGTGGGCAACCTCATCGTCTACCGCGACACCAACCACGTCACCCGCACCTACTCCGCGGCGATCGGCAACCACCTCCTCCAGCGCCTCGGCCTCTGATCGGCTGTGAGCAGACCTGCTACGAGCAGAAAGCCTGGGGTTGAGGGGTCGGGGTCGGACATCGTGGGGACATGTCCGATGAGAGCAAGGTTGTGCTGTTCAACGAGCAGTCGCGGCAGCAGTTGTTCCGGCAGCGGATCGTCGTACTGGACGGTCAGCTGAATGATGACAACGGGACGTTGCTGGCGACTCAGATCCTGACCCTGGCGGCTGAGGATGCCGACACCGATATCGCGTTGTGGATCCACTCGCTCGGGGGCTC
>NZ_DASRXP010000469.1:0-29505 GCF_035687465.1 Kribbella sp. | reverse complement strand
CGTTGAGCAGCCGGACGCCGTTGTGCCAGCAGACGGCTCGGAGCCACTCATCACCGAGCTCGAGTCGTTCGAGCGACTCCAGTTGGACGGCGTACTCGTACGGGATGTTCGGGAAGTCGGAGCCCAGCACGATCTTGTCCTGTACGGCGGCCAGCCGGGGCAGCAGGTCGTTGGGCAGTGGGCTCATGGCCTCGACGAACGGGGTGAAGGCCATCGTCGTGTCCAGGTGCACGTTGGGATACGTCTCGGCCAGCGCGAGGTGCTCGGCGTACTCCGGCATCCCCAGGTGGGCTATGACCGCGGTAAGCCGCGGGTGCTTCCGCAGTACCTCGCCAATCGGCCCAGGTCCGGTATGCCGACCGGGGATCGGACCAGAGCCACAGTGCACGACCACCGGTACGCCGGCGTCGGCCAGCTGACCCCACACGGCGTCGAGCTCGTCATCGCGCGGGTCGTAGTCGCCAACCTGGACATGCACCTTGAAGATCCGCGTCCCAAGCTCCAGCGCCTCCTTCACGTACTGCGCGGCGCTGGGCTCCGGGTAGAACGTCCCGCTCGACACGCAGCCTGGTGTCTTCGCTGCGAAGTCCCGGGCCCAGGCAGAGAGCCAGGCAGCCATGTCCGGCTTGTGCGGATAGACCAGCGCGGGGAACTCCCTCACCCCCAGCTCCTGCAAGGTGCGCAGGCGGTCCGCCGCGGGCGTGCGGTACGTGACCGGCCAGGCGGTGCCGTAGTGCTTCTCAGCCTGATCGAAGTAGCCCCAGACCGCATCCATCACTTGGTCCGGCAGGAAGTGAACATGCACATCCACCAGCCCGTCGAGCCCCAACCGCCGCCACCACCCAGGCACCTCTTCGTCACGCACGCCGCCAACTTTAGAACCTGACTTGTTTACAATAACTACGTAATTACGTAGTATCCACAATGTGGAAGAAGCTGTGGATAACCGGTTCGCGGAGCTGGAGCGGCGCATCGCCGCTCTGGAGTCCTCCACGCCCACGGGAGTGTCTACAGCCGTTGATCCAGAGGTGTTCTTCGCGCTGGATGCCCTCAAGGAGCGCGTGAGTGCGCCGGGAGCCGTGCTCTACACCGGGAGTGTCACGCTGCCGGACGAGCGCCAGATCGACTGGCAATACGGTCGCTCGACATCCGACGTACTGGAGGCCGACTGGGCGGAACGCGCCTCGGCCCTGGCGGCTCTGGGCAACCCGGTGCGCCTGACGCTGCTCCGCGAGATCATGCACGGCCAGACCACGGTCAGTGCGCTGAGCGAAGTAGAAGGCCTCGGGACGAGCGGGCAGATCTACCACCACCTCCGGCAGTTGACCGCGGAGGGCTGGCTGCACAGCCCCAGCCGCGGCGTCTTCGCCGTTCCCCCGACACGTGTGGTCGCGCTACTAGCGATCCTGGTCGCCCTAGAAAGGTGAGCATGCCCCCGCGCCCGCGCGGCCTCGGGCGCGGCGCAATTGCTGCTCTCAGCAGCCATCTTCGCCGTCCTCATCTAGCCTCGGGAAAGAAATCTCGGGGTGGGTGTCCATCCGGGGGTGGGCCGTTCGTCGTCCTGATCAGACGGCGAGCAGCCGTCGGTACGACGACTGGAGGCAGACTGTGAAATACATGTTGCTGATCAATAGCGGTGCGATCGACGCAGAGGGTGGAGCGCCCGGGTGCACCCCGGAGGACTGGATGACCTATGACAAGTCGGTCCGTGAGTCCGGGATCCTGGTCGACAGCCACTCGCTGGCCGATCTCGTCACCGCGACCACGGTCCGCGTCACGGCGGCCGGCGAGCGGCTCGTGACGGACGGCCCGTTCGCCGAGACCCGTGAGGTCCTTGGCGGGTACTACGTGATCGACGTACCGGATCTCGACACTGCGATCGACTGGGCCGCTCGTTGCCCGGGTTCGCTCGACGGTGGCTCGGTCGTCGTCCGGCCGATCGCCGACTTCGAGGTCTGACGGTGGACCAGCAGCCCGCGGAGTCGGTACGCGCTTCGGTGGAGGCGGTGTTCCGGGAGGAGCGCGGGCTGCTGCTGGCCTCGCTGGTCCGGCGGTTCGGCGACCTGGATCTGGCCGAGGAGGTCACTTCCGAGGCGATGGAGGCGGCGATGATCCATTGGCCGGTCGACGGGGTTCCGGACAAGCCGGGGGCCTGGCTGCTGACCACCGCGCGGCGGCGGGCTGTTGACCGGCTGCGGCGGGACAAGACCTACGCCGCCCGGCTTGCTGTGTTGCAGGTGGACGCATCCCGGGCCGAGCAGGGCGAGCCCGCGGATGTCTCTGGTGGGCTGCCGGACGATCGGCTGCAGTTGTTCTTCGCCTGCGCACACCCTGCTCTCCACGCGGAGGATCGCGGCGCGCTGACGCTGCGGTGCCTGGCCGGGTTCACCACACCTGAGGTTGCGCGTGCGTTCCTGGTCCCGGTGCCGACGATGGCGAAGCGGATCGTCCGGGCGAAGAAGAAGATCCGGGAGGCGCGGATCCCGTTCCGGGTGCCGGACGTTGATGAGTTGCCACAGCGGTTGCCCGGCGTACTGCAGGTCGTGTACTCGATCTTCACCGAGGGCTACGCGGCCAGCTCCGGGCCGGAGCTCCAACGGCTCGACCTCGCCGAGGAGGCCATCCGGCTGGCGCGGATCCTGCGCCGGTTGCTGCCGGCCGAGCGGGAGATCGCCGGATTGCTCGGACTGATGCTGTTGATCCACGCGCGGCGGGACGCTCGGACCGGGCCGGGTGGGGAGCTCGTGTTGCTCGATGATCAGGACCGGGGCCGGTGGGACCGCTCCATGATCGAGGAGGGTCGCTCGCTGGTACTCGTCGCGCTCTCTGGAGAATCACCCGGGCTGTACGGCGTACAGGCCGCAATCGCTGCTCTGCATGACGAAGCGGCGGACGTCGCGACTACCGACTGGCCGCAGATAGTTGCTTTGTACGACGTACTGTTCGCGCTCACGCCGTCTCCCATCGTCGCGCTGAACCGCGCGGTGGCGATCGCGATGCGCGACGGGCCTGAGGCGGGTCTGGCCCTGCTGGACGAATTCACCGACGAGCCGTTGCTGCGGGGGTATCACCCGTATCGCGCGGCTCGGGCGGATCTGCTCTCCCGACTCGGCCGCCTGCCCGAGGCCGCGGCGGCGTACCGGGAAGCGCTCGAGTTGGCCGGTACCGAACCCGAACGAGCGCACCTCCAGCGCCGCCTGAACGCCATCGACCCGGAGACAACCTGTGAGTGACGCGGGGAGGTTGGCGCGGGGGTGGGATGAGGCGGCGGAGGGGTATGAGGCGTACTTCGCGCCGCGGTTCGCGCACTGGGTCGAGGCGGCTGTGGACGCGCTGGGGTCGGTTCCCGCGGGGCCGATCCTGGTGCCGTGCTGCGGAACGTTCCCGGAGTTGCCGCTGTTGGTCGAGCGGTTTCCTGATCGGGAGATCGTCGGCATCGACCTCTCCGCCGGCATGGTCCGCCTCGCCCGGGACCGGGCCGGCGCCTGGCCGCAGGTGAGCGTGATCGAGGGCGACGCGGCGAGTCTGGACCCTCGCTGGACGGCCAGTTGCGCTGCTGTGGTGTCCGTTTTCGGCTTGCAGCAATTGCCGGAGCCTGACCTTGCGATCCAGTCCTGGTTCAAGGCGCTGCGGCCCTGCGGTCGGCTCTCGGTCGTCTACTGGCCGTCCGTCACCGAGGACGAAGGACCGTTCGCCCTGCTCAAGGTGGTACGGCGCTCGCCGCCCGCCGACCACTCCTGGGAGAACCGCTTGGCCGACTCCATCACTGCAATAGGAGCAACAGTCGATCGCGACGACGAACCGGCGTACCCGATGACGCATCCCGACGCCGCGACCTTCTTCGAGGCGTTCACCCGCCACGGCCCGATGCGCGCAACCGCCAACGCCCGCGGCGACGCCTACATCGACCAACTCCGCAAGGAGTTCCTCCAGCAAGCCCCGGCTGGCGAATGGACTCACCACCCCCACGCCCGCCTGCTGGCTGCAACCCGCTAACTCAGGCGGACTGGTCGGAAAGCCAGAGCTCAGTCAGAGCTGGCAACTGCGCCAAGAACTTCTCCTTCGCGCGACGGATAGGTGGAGCTGAAACTCTCCGTTCGCGAAAGGACCTGGCTTGTTGATCTATTGACCTGCGTCGGCCACCATCAGGTGCATGCGCCTCGTTCGGTTAGCGCAAGCATCGGGATGCGGATGCAGAGGGTACGGGTCCTCAATCGAACGACTGATCGCAGTTTTTCCCTTTGGGCTATTTGTTGGATGAAAGAGAGACTGATCGACCGTGGATCCTACATTGACCGCCCTCGCCGCAGCTGCCGCCGCCACCATTATCAAAGCAATGGCGACCGACGCCTGGTCAGCTGTCAGTTCGGGATTCGCCCGCCTGTTCGGCGACGATCAGGATGACAAAGTTGGCGAGATTTCCGCGGCGATGGAGCAGAGTAAAGATCGAGTGGCAGCGGGTAGCGACTCCAAGAGCACGCCCGTGAATTCAATCGAAGAAGCAAGATGGTCCGGTCGGATTGAGGCCATGCTTGAACGTGACCCCGGTCTTCAGGCCAGGTTGACAGAGTTGGTTCCGTTGATGGAGAGCAGAATTAACAATGCACGCTCGTCAGCAGGTGAAACCAGCATGATCATCTCGTCCGGCCGTGACACCTATGCCGCCGGGCGGGATCAGCATTTCGTACGCCGTAACAACGACGACGGCTAGAAATTGGCTCCGTTGGAAACCTTGACATCGACTGCCTCAAGAGACGCGTATGCAGCCGGCCGAGACCTGAATATTCAGATCGATACGCTGCCGATCCACTTCGAGCCGCAGGATGCGACGGTCGAACCGCACCAGTATGATCGGGACCGGCCAGTGTTCCTGCAGTATCTCAATCCCGAGATACGAGCCTGTTATGGAATGCGATCGAAGCCGACCTACACCGGACGCCAACTAGATCAAGTTCTCCACGCGACCAAGCTGGCTGTTCTGGCAACTGACGAACACCTGATCTTCCCGGCATCATATTTTTACGAGGTGCCAGCGATATCGCTCTACCTACGACGAATAGCACCGCTTGTGGAGTTGGGCATCGTCCAGTATTCGTCGCATATATCGAATATTGAAGAGTATGCCGACCATAAGGCATCAGAATATCGTGAGGACGGAGACAATCCATACTTGGGCGGAGGTCGCGACTCCATCGTCGACGGTGTCCTGTGGCGTCCCAGGTACTCCGCAACTACCGCTATTGATATCAGCGGCAGTTGGCAGAACGCGATCTCGGGTGGCGAGCTTACTCTTACCATTCAGAATCTTGCTCGAGGTTGGCCCCGGAAAGCTGGGCACCTAGAGACGGTAATGGGAGAGGTTCCGACGCGACTAGAGGGTCAGGCGTTTGTTGCGAGATACGTCCGAAACATAGTTCCGGTTCCTTTCTCGCCAGTAGATGTCACGCGCCTCAACATGTTCTTGTCGAGAGCGTACATTGCAAGCTACCTAACGGATCTGAATGCAACGATAGTCGCCAATTTCACCTTCGGAGATCTGAGCTGCGGTACCGGGATGCTCAGCGAGGAGCTTGGTAGGCGTGTCCTCTCTGCGCAGAGGTTCGACCGAAGTTTGAAATGGTTGCGATTGTATGACTTCGTTCATCGGCGTGCGAGTTGGGGGGACCTTGTGGCGTTGAGGTCGACGCCGGAGTTCGGCCTGCTGTTCGCTGCGCTGGTCGATCCCAACCAAGCGACCGCCCTCGCACGAGCTGTCTCGAGAGCTAAACGGCGGACAAGATCAGATGTCGTCGGCACTCTCGACGAGGCGTTCTTGGTCATCGAGGTGACCGCGGCCGAGCTGGAAGCGGGCCGGCGCCTGCAGTTGAGAACGGAGAATTGATATGTACGCAAGTGTAGGAATAGGCTTGGGCCCGGCTGTGCCATATCGAACGTAGGAGTGTAAATGGTTGCGCTGTCAGTTTATTGTTCTGGATCGATCATGAAGGGCGCGGCCGATGAGAAGCGGCTTTGCTGGACCGACGATGAGCGATCAGAAGTACGAGCAGGCGCCTCGCCGAGGCAAGTTGTCTTCCTGAACCCCGATGACCCGATCACGGACCCAGGCAATACGCTAGGACAGTTCGGGCGCGACATGTATCAGGTGATGGTTGCCAGCGCAGTTATTGTCGACGCGCGGGAACGCCGAGGCCTCGGGATCGGTGTGGAGATGGCGGCTGCGGCAACGTTCGGAACTCCAATAATTGTTGTTGCACCGAGAAACTCGAAGTATCGGACGGATCTCCTGGAGTATCGCGGAGTATCGGTCAAGAATTACGTCCACCCGCATGTGGCCTCTCTGTCCGACCATGTTGTCGACGATTTCATGAGTGCCGGCACCGCGCTAGCCGATTTGCGAGACAGTACCGGACTGCGTTCGGATGCCATGCCGGCCTGGCTCAAAGCCGCTATTGACGAGTATTCCGAGAATGTGCTCCTGAAGGATCGGCACATGTTGGATGCTCTGAACGATCTTGGCCTGGATCCCAAGACGATATCTGTCGGCTGAGGGTCGGGTGGCACCGTGATCTCCGAGGTCGGTGCGAGCGTCGCAGAGGATATATCAGAGGCCTCAGGTGTTCGCGGATTGAACCTTGTTCATAACCGTCCTCTCGAACAACTCCTGTTCGACCGGAATCTTATGGGCGTCGATTTTAGATCGGCCTGTCTGGAGGCGAGCCGCTTCTTTGTCGCGCACATAGCGAACGAGATTTCCGCCGCATCGGAACTGGTCATCTTGAGTAAGGGATTGATGTACCAGCTTGCGGAGGCAGCGCGGTTGGAGTGTCAGCTGAATCTGCCGATGAACCTGATCGCCACCAGCCGTCAAGCCGTCACCAGCCAGGATGCGATGGTTGATGTTGCCTATTCGAGATTCGATGCTG
The DNA here is from genome assembly GCF_035687465.1 of Kribbella sp. Classification (NCBI taxonomy): domain Bacteria; kingdom Bacillati; phylum Actinomycetota; class Actinomycetes; order Propionibacteriales; family Kribbellaceae; genus Kribbella; species Kribbella sp. Next base: position 22,582 of record NZ_DASRXP010000469.1, on the reverse strand, counting down.
GCGGCGAAACGCTGTTGATTGGCGACACGGTCGCCTCGGGCGCAACCATCGTGGCCGCGTTGGCCAAATACTGTTCGGAGCATGAACTCAAGAGACTGTACGTCTTCTCGTATGCCGGCGCATTGGTAGGTGCCGCCAGGGTATCTGAGTATTGTCGCGACCACGATATTGAGTTGACAATGCTGTTTGGGCTGGCAGCTTTCGGGTTAGGCTCGAACGGATTCGATCTATCGTTCCTGCATCCGCAGAGCATGGCCCGACAAGAATACATCGCTCGAGCGCGACGCCAGTTCGAGGGTCATCCTGTTTCGGCGGTCGGCTGGGACTTCGGGGCGCAGTCGATGTCCCCGGAGAAGTATCGCGAGTTGTGCTGGGTGGAGGCTAAGATGTGGGGCCTTGAAGGCTCCCAGTGCCTAGCTAAGGTGAGTCGCCCGGTGTCGTTTGCAAATATACGCAGTGAATCCGGCGCTTATGATGGAATCTTCAGTCCGGATGATTATTAAGTAGGCGGGGAATCGGTAGTTTGATTGAGGATTCGGTCGAGGGATTCTGCGGCCACTTGCTCGGCGGATTGATCAGCGGCGATGGTGTGCAACGGCCATCGCTGCCGAAATCGCGTCGTGAGTTCCTGCTCGGACTGATGATGTGAGGTGATACGCCTCGATGCTGCTGGATTGTCGGAGCGGGGCACCGGAATGGTCGAGGCGCAGGTTTCGTGCTTGCCGGTGGTTGTGTTTTCTCCGCATTCTTGGCAGATTGATCTTGCAGCAATTCTGCGGGAGCTGACCTCTGGCCGCGCCTGCAGGAGGATGCCAGTTACATTCGCGTCTGTCATGTCAATGGCAGCAAGGACTTCAGGAATGCCCTCGCACTGATTCAGATCCCTTGGGAAACCGTCGAAAACAATTCCTGAAAATGTTCCGTCGATGGATTCGACATGCAGCTGAAGTACTTCGCAATAGATATCGATGTCCATCGGCTGATTGCGCTCCAGCCGGAGAGATATCTCTGCCTGGATGGCGAGTCCGCCCGGTTCCGATGCGAGTTTGCGAAATACGTCTCCACTTCTGAACTCCCGTAGATTCAGACGCTCGGCGAGGAAGCTCGTGAGGGTTGTTTTGCCGGCACCCGGCGGACCGATAACGAAGATGGCAGACGACCTGTCCGGTGTCCCCATTTGGAGTACCTTTCCTTTCTCCGCGTGTGAGTCAAGAACTCGCGTGGGCCGCTATGCCGGACCAGTGCCGCTCTGGTCCGTCAGCCAGAGGCTGGTGAGGCCGCGGAAGTGGGCTAGGAACTTTTCTTGCTCGTGGAGGGGGTAGGTGGCGGCGACTGTCTCGCGGAGGATGCGGTCGAAGTCCTCGCCGGCGACCCAGTCTTTCAGCTGGTCGTCGAAGTGCGGGAGGTTGGCCGCGCACCACTCGTGGTACTTCGCGGTTTCGAAGTACTCGTCGGCCAGGACCAGGTAGGCCTCGATCTTGGCGTCGTAGTCGAGGGAGTCGTCGTCGGCGATCGCGAAGTACCGCTCGGTGTTCAGGTCGACCTTGGTCCGGCGGCCGGTCGCGAGGGAGAACACGGACCATTTCACCAGCGCGCTGATCGCCCACGGGAAGTAGTAGTGCAACGAGGTCACCGCGACGTCCGGGCAGGCGTTCGCATAGTCGATCGGGTGCACCGAGTCGCCCTTGACCAGCATCTCGCAGGAGTTGAACTCCCAGCCGAAGAAGGCGTTCACGATCCGGCTGATCGCCACCGCCTGGTGGCCGGCGGACGGGCTGAGGAAGTCGTGCGAGACGGCGTACCGGTTGTGCATCGGCTCGTCCGGCTGGAAGTCCATCACCATCGTCTCGGCGCCGATCGACAGCGCCCGGGCGAACTTGTCGTACTCGACCGTCGCCTGCAGGTGCATCAGCATCTCGCCGGACTCGTCGTACGCCTTGTGCAGGTCGTCGTTGTTGTTGATCCGGGAGACGCCGCGCCAGCCGCCGCCGTCGAACGGCTTCATGTACATCGGGTAGCCGAGGTCGTCCGCGATCGCGTCCAGGTCGAAGGACTTGTTGTACTTCGCTGACGTGTACGCCCAGCGCACGTTGTCCACCGGGTTCTTGTACGGCACCAGCACGGTCCGCGGGATCTTCAGCCCCAGCCGCAGCATCGCGCAGTACGCGCTGTGCTTCTCCATCGACTGGAAGGTGAACGGCGAGTTCAGGATGTAGGTGCCGTTCATCAGCGCGGCCTTCTTCAGCCACTCGCGCGGGTGGTAGTACCAGTACGCGAGCCGGTCGATCACCAGCTCGACCCGGACCGGATCGTTCAGGTCGAACGGCTCGATGCTGAGCCGCTCGGTGCCGAACTCGTGCGTCGTCCCGTTGCCGTCGCTGATGGGGCCGACCCGCCGCAGCAGCGCCTCGAAAGCCTGCGGCCAGTCCTCCTCGGCCCCGAGCAACAACCCGACTAGGTGCTGAGAGCGGTCAGCCATGGTGAGGCTCCTTAACAGAATCGGGGCAGGTGGTGGGCGAACTGCTTTTGCCACCATGGCCAGTCGTGAGCTACATCGTGGCCCCACAGATCCAGCTCGTGCGGAATACCTTTCGAGGCCAGTACTGCGGCCGTGGCGCGCGCCGACGGCAGGGAACCGGTCGGATGGGTCTCCCAGTCGCCCTGACCCACGGTGAGCACCAGGTAGACCCGGTTGCGCAACCACTCCAGGTGGTCGCCGTCCAGGTTGGGCAGGTAGTCCGCCGGGTTGTTGAAGTACATCGCCTCGCCACGCTCGCCCCAGGCGTGCCAGGCGGACGCGTCGTAGTTGCCGGACTGGCAGATCGCGATCGGGAACAGATCGGCCCGCTTGAGCGCGAAGTTGAGGGCATGGAAGGCGCCGAGACTGCAGCCGGTGGTGATGATGTCGGACGCGCCCGGGGTATCGCTGCCGATCGCCGGGACGACCTGGTTGAGGATCCACGACTCGTAGATCCCGTGCCGGCGAGCACGCTCTTCCAGCGGGATGGTGCGGTCGGACCAGCTCACGTGGTCGTAGGAGTCGACGCAGTACAGCTTCACCCGGCCGGCCTCGATCAGGTCTGCCACGGCCCCGACCATGCCGTTGTTCTCGTAGTCCCATGCGCGGCCCTGCTCGCTCGGGAACACCAGGACCGGCCGGCCGTAGTGGCCGTAGCGGATCAGCGTGCCGGGACGGTCCAGCCCGGGAGCCTCGAGTTCGACCTGCTCACGTTCCATGCAGCCTCCCCTGTCCGTCCCTGGATCCATAGGCTAGGGACACCCTCGCACGTCCTCACATTGTCTGCCTGGTCCCCGCGCGTCCGGTTAGTGTCCTGAGTCGGAAGGTCGTTGCTTCAGACTCAGGACACTAGGTCCAGACGCGGTTCAGCAGTTGGGTGAGGCAGGGATCGAGGACGTCGCGCCAGGCGGTGAAGTTGTGCATGTCCGGGGTCTCGTCGAAGCTGACGTCCAGCCCGAGCATGGTCAGGTGGGCGGCCATCACCCGGTTGTTGTGCACGTTCTCTTCAGGCGTCCCCGCGGTCATCCCGATCAACGGACGGCTCGGAGGCTCCGTTGCCGCGAGCACCGAGTTCACGAACCCGATGACCTCGGCGTAGTACTCGAACTTCGCCTCCTGCGGATCCGTCTCCAGCGTGAAGAACGACCCGGACTGCAGGAAGAGCCCGGCGAACGTGCCGGGGTGGTTCCACTCGGCGTACAAGGCCGCCAGCGCACCCAGACTCGCGCCCATCATCACCGGCAGCTTGCTCTTGTACTGCGCCGCAACCGCCGGCAGCACGTGCTTCGTCAGAGCCTCCGCGTACTCCGGATTCGCGGCGTACCAGAGATTCCGGGAAGTGGGCCGGACCAGCGCCAGCCGCAGCGGAGGCAAGGTGCCTTCGGCAACCATGGCGCCGAGGTAATGCGTCAGCCCTGCGTAGGCAGCGAATTCAGGACCGTCATGGGCCAACAGTAACGGCAGTTCGAATCCAGGGGCGATCCCGTCCGGCGCCCACACCTGCACGTCGATCGGTCCGAGCGGCGTCGGATCAACCGTCAGCGGCCGCGGACTACCTGCGATCGGCTCGACCGAGATCCAGTGCGGCTCGACGTAGCCGGGCAGCGGCAGCCAGGAGTGTTCACCGAAGGCCCCGCCGACCACCCGTGGGTTCGTCGGGTCGGTCCGCATCCCGGTGCCGGCGAGGTCGAACAGGTACTCCATCCGATGCACCGACGGTCGCGGCAACCGCAGTTCCCAGCCGAAGTCGACCGGCTTGAACTCCAGTTGTTCGGCTGCCAGCCCGAGCTCCTCCCACAACCGGACCCCCGGCAGCAGATGCTCCGGATCGCCGAGGCGGAACACGACCTCGGCCCCCTCCACCGCACTGACCACCGTTTCGGACATCCGAACACGGTACGTCGTGAACGTTGCGATCCAAGAACCCGCGCCCTGTCGCTGCCGCATCACAGTCCGTGAACACTGACAGGTTCTGTCAGGGGTGTGGTCTTAGGCTTGGCTGGAAGGATGTCGCACGAAGGGGAGTGAGTGGGATGGTCGGGCTGGCGGATATCCGAGCCGTGACCGAGGGGTTGCCGCGCAGCTACGAGGTGCTGGTCCGGGACCGGATCAAGTTCCGGGTCGGCCAGCTCGTCTATCTGGCGATGTCACGGGACGAGAAGCAGATGGGAATCGGTTTCCCGAAGGAGGAACGCGAGGCCGCGCTCGCGGCGTACCCGGACAAGTTCCTCCCACCCACCAAGTCCGACGAGCGTTTCCGGTGGATCGAGGTCGATCTGTCCGCCATCGACGAGACCGAGCTCCGCGAACTCGTCCTGGACGCCTGGCGGATGTGCGTTCCGAAGAAGGTCGCCGCCGAATACTTCGGCGAGTAACCGAACGCGGGCCGAGGGCAACAAAATGATCGGTTGTCATCCCTCGGGATGAGATGAGGTCCGCCCAGGGGCGACCTGCGTCACGTGGGAACCGTTCCTCGGGAGGATGGGTGTGGCGGCTTTGGCAGGCAGGCTTGAAAGTATGACCGGGGACTTCTTGCCACAACGCCGCCAGGCGTCACGCCTGACTCAGCTGTTGACTGTCGTAGTGCTCATCGCCATCGCCGCAGGCGCGATTTACGTGCTGACCTAAGCGTCCCAGCGGACGTCGGCCTCGCCCGGGCGGACGACTCCGGCCTCGTAGGCGACCACCACGGCCTGGACCCGGCTGGACAGGCCGAGCTTCGACAGCACGCTGCTCACGTGCGTCTTGACCGTCGTCTCGCTGACGAAGAGCTTCGCCGCCAGGTCCCGGTTCGAGAGCCCGCGCGCCATCCAGACCAGCACGTCGCGCTCCCGCTCGCTCAGCTGGGACAGCAACCCGGACCACCGCCCGTCCGGAGCGGGCGACGACACGGCCGCACTGTTGCCGACCTGCCGTTCCAACTCCACACAACGCTCCAGCAGCACCCGCGTCGAGGCCGGATCGACCAGCGAATCGCCCCGGTACACCGCCCGCACGGCCGCCACCAGCAGATCCGGATCCGTGTCCTTCAACAGGAATCCGGACGCACCGGCCCGCACCGCACTGAGGACATAGGCCTCGTCGTCGAACGTCGTCAGCACCAGTACTGCGGGTCGCTCCCGGCCCGCCTCCTTGTTGGCAGTGGTGATCCGCTCGGTCGCGATCAGGCCGTCCATCACCGGCATCCGGATGTCCATCAACACCACGTCCGGGTCGAACTGGTCGATCAGCCGGAGCGCTTCCGCACCGTCGCCGGCCTGCGCGACCGTGGTCAGGTCCGGCTCGTGGTCGAGGATCATCGCGAGCCCCATCCGGATCACGCCCTGGTCGTCGGCCACCAGGACCCTGATCTGTTCCGTCACCTCTGCGGCGGCAACCATGCCTGCACTCTCCATCCACCCAGTGGTCCGGCGGCGACGGCCAAGGTGCCGCCGCTCGCGTGCGCCCGTTCGCGCATTCCGATCAGTCCGTTGCCGCGGCCGCTCTCGTTGCGCCGCGCTCGTTCCAGCACGTTCACCGGCGGCGGTCCGCCGCTGCCGTTGTCGTCGATGGTCAGCAGTTCGCCCTGCGGCCCGCTCTGCCAGCTGACATGCGCCGCGGTCGCCTTCGCGTGCACCATCACGTTGGTCAGCGCCTCCTGAATGATCCGTACCGCGGTCAGATCCGTGGCCGAGGTGAGCTGCCGGCTGCGGGTCGGCAGACTCATGGTGACATCGACACCGACCGCTTTCAGCCGGTCACCCATCCGGAACACGTCGGCGAGGTCGGGGACCGGGGCGGTCTCGGCGCCGCCGCCGGGGGATGCGGTGTTCAGGACCCGTACGGTCTCCCGCATCGCGGTCAACGCTTCTTTGCCACTGGCAATGATCCAGCGGATCGCCTCCCGCAGCTCCTCCGGGCGCTCGTCCGCGACCCGATCGGCCGCCTGGGCACGGATCACCACCGCGCTCATGTGGTGCGAGACCACGTCGTGCAGGTCGCGGGCGATCCGGGTCCGCTCGGCGGCGGCCACCCGCTCCGCCTCGATCGCGCGCAGCCGGACCAGTTCGGCGTTGCGGTGCTCCAGCATCAGCAGGCTCTTGCGGCGGCGCAGGGCGTTCGCGCCGAGCAGCACCATCCCGCAGGTCAGCGCCTCGGCGAAGACGAAGAGCGAGAGGTCGACATAGCTGTACAGACTGGACAGGGTCCGCGGCAGCCGCTCGTACCGGTCGGTGACGATGCCGGGAGTACGGCTGAGCACGATCGCGACGACCGTCGGCAGCGCGATCATCAGGCCGGCCAGACTGCCCATCGTGAAGAACATGCAGGTGAACCGGCGGACCCCGCTCGACGCGGCGAGATAGCCGACCACCAGGAGCGGGACCAGGTGCAACTCGGACTGCAGCGCGGCGTTGCTGATCGCGGGCTGCCCGAAGATGCCGATCCCGATCTGCTCGGCCAGCCCGGTGCCGGCCGCGGCGTACAGGAACGGGTAGAGCACCGTGACGAAGACCAGGGTGATCCGTGGGATCGTCCGGACGAAGGCGACCGTGATCACCAGGAACACGCCGGTGATGAAGCTGACGCTGGGGTTGGCCGGCCGCAGCGTGCTGTTGTTGATCAACGCCAGGCCGCCGAACCAGACGACGCCGACCAGCGCCGCGAGCAGCAGATCCTGCTGCACGGACGGTAATCGGCGCCAGAGGGTCATCCGAGTGTTCCCGTCGGCGGTGTCGCTGATATCACTAGCTCAGCGTAGTCGGGCCTGCGGAGTGGTGGTTCCGTCACCCGAAGGGGCAGACTCTCCAACTTTCGGAGGAGACGGGACGTCCGACCCCATACCCAGGTCCGACTTCCGGCTACCGAGGACGGTCCCTGGGACCGATGCGAGCGCCACCCCGAACCGAGAGGCTGTACCCCATGACCAACGACCTGCCGCCGCGGCGCACCGTCTCGGTGCGGACCCGGTTGCTGTCCGTGACGGGGCTGGCCGTGGTCGCATCGCTGCTGATCTGGCACTCCCAGCTGTCCGACTTCCTCGGCTTCGATTCCGCCGACACCGAGCCGGTGGTCGCCGGTTCGGGGGCACCCGGCAGTACCAAGCCGCCGGTGGCCAAACGGACCGCGACGCCGCCGACCGCGAAGCCGACCAAGCCCCCGTCGACCAGGCCCCCGTCGAGCAAGCCGCCCAAGCCGAAGAAGACCCCGACCAAGGCGCCGAGCACGTCGTACGACGAATCCTCGACGGAAGGGCTCTCCAAGACCCTGAGGACGCGGCTGCTGAAGGCGATCGCCGCCGCCAAGACGGACGGGGTCACCATCAGCATCACCTCGGGCCGGCGCAGTGCGGCCAAGCAGCAGAAGCTGCTCGACGAGGCGATCCAGAAGTACGGCTCCTATCAGGCGGCGACCCGCTGGGTGCTGCCGCCGGAGTACTCGGCGCACGTCAAGGGCAAGGCGGTCGACATCGGCCCGCAGCTCGCGATGCAGTGGCTGAACCGGAACGGCTATCGCTACGGGATCTGCCGCCGCTACGACAACGAGCCCTGGCACTTCGAGGCGCTCACGACTCCAGGCAAGAAATGCCCACCTCGCGAGCCGCACGCGGTCGCGAAGGCCGACTGACCGAACCAAAAGGGGAGAACCATGACGATGACATATGCCCAGCCGGCAACCGTTCAGCCGCTGACCCGGACCCGCAACCGCTTCGTCGTACCGGCGCTGTGGCGGCAGGTGTTCGGCGGTGCGGCGAAGGAGGCGGCGAGCACGGAGCCGGACCGTTCGGCCTACACCCAGCTGGACATCTACGAGGGCCTGCTGAGCGCCTTCGACCGTCGCGCCGAGGTGCTGGCGGCGATCGCCGCCGCCCCCGACCGCGAGATCTCGGTACGCCGGGTCCGCGAGCTGCTCGAGGTCAGCTACCTCCAGGCGACCGCGGTCGTCGACTTCCCACCGCACGCGTTCACCGACGAGGCCCGCGACCGGATCGCCCGGCGCTCCGCCGAACTGCGGACCGCGCTGTACCGCTGAACCCGTCCGCCTGCAGGGGCGGACGCCCAGGTAGAAGAACAGACTCTCTGAACCGGAAGGAGGAAGTGCCACCGCCAACGGCCGGCCAGGCACGGGCAAGGGCTGAGGGGCCCCTCCCGCCGCCAGGCCGGCCGTCGCCGTTCAACTCCCGCTTACGTCCGCGCCCCGCGCTCGCGCCCCCGCGCTGTGCTCGCGACCCCGCCCCCGCTCCAACTCCCGCTTACGTCCGAAGAACTGGAGGGTCTGCCCTCCAGTTCTTCGGACGTAAGCGCTTTGGGTGGGCGGTGGGACACACCTTCGGGGTGAGCGGGTTGGGCTGGGTGGGGAGGATGGAGGGGTGATCACGGTTGAGCAGGCGAGGCGGTTGCGGAAGGCCGGGGCCCTGTGGGTGCCCGGGGCCGGGGATCGGTTCGTGGTACCGGACCGGGACATGGACGATGACGTGTTCGTGGTCAGCGACATGACGGTCGAGGTGCACGACTACCCGGGCGGGAAGGTGATCGGGTTCAACGGAACCACCGAATGGGCACTCGACAGCATCGAGCAGCGCGAGGTGGTCTGGTTGCCGCGCGAGGACCAGCTGCGGGCGTTGCTGGGCGAGCGGTTCGTCCGGCTAGAAGCGGTGCCCGAGGGCTATGCGGTCGAGACCAGCGACAGTAGATATGTCAACGAGGACGCCGAGCAGGCCTACGCGGAGGCCCTCCTGGACCTCCTCAACGGCTGACGGGGCGCCAGTACTGCTTCGAGTCCTTGTCCCGTACGACGTAGTCCAGCTTGGCGATCTCGTCCCGCAGTTCCCGCAGATCCGCCTTGCCCTTGGAGCCCTGCGAGAACGCCTTCGACCGAGCTCGCAGTACGGCGTTGACCGCGGGCGGGAGGTCGGGATCGTCCTCGACCCAGCGGCGGAACTGGTCCGCGTGCGGGTCCCCCTGGTCCGACCACGGATAGCCGTGCGCCCGGAACGCGGCAGGGATCTTCTTCGCCTCGGACTTCAGCTCGTCGTGCTTCTCGCGAGCCAGCTCATGCGACGCCGCGTCCTGGATCACGATCTCCTTACCGTCCAGGAAGACGACGGCCGCCTGCGTCCGGAGTACCCGCCGGGTCTGCTGGTTCTTGAGGAACTCGACGTCGGTGGTGGTAACGGTCACCTTCAGCGTGTCCTCCAGCGCCATCGCGGCGAGCAGGATGCCCGCGAGCAGGCCGAGCGCGGTGAAGATCCCGACGGCCCACCAGGCGTCCCACTTCGCGATCAGCTCGAGTGGGCCCTGCATCGGAACCCAGGACTGGTCTACCGCCCAGTCGGCGATCCTGGGCAGGAAGAACCCGAGCGCGATCCCGACCAGCGGCAGGCCGCCGTACAGGAGCAGCTTGTCCGCTGCCGAATGCCCGATCACTGTCTTGGTGTCCGTGGTCATCCCCGCTCCTTCCCGATCCGTCCGCCGAAACTAGCAGCGGGGCGGGGCCGGGTCACCGATTGAGACCGGCTGCGATACCGAAGTCGGGCACCTGACACTGTGGAAGAGACGAAAGTTGCCGATAGCCTCGAGGGAGACGCATGGCTGAGGGAATCTGGTTGCAGTTCCTGTCCGGACCGGAGATCGACTCGCTGGGGCTGACCCGGACCGAGATCGTGGACGCGGTCGAGGCGGCGGTCCGGGACCACGGCGAGGGGCAGACCAGCTTCGAGCCGCGGGTGCACCTGATCCCGGACAACGGCGGGATCGGTCACTTCAACATCCTGCGCGGGCACCTGAACCGCCTCGGTGAGCACGGGATCAGCGGCGTCAAGGTGGTCGGCGACTTCGTCCCGAACTACCAGGTCGGGCTGCCCAGCGAGCTGGCGATGGCGACGCTCTTCGACCCGACCACCGGGGTGCCGCTGGCGGTGCTCGACGCGACCATGATCACCGCGGCGCGGACCGGTGCGATGACGACGGTCGGGGCGCGGTACCTGGCTCGTCCAGACAGCAAGATCCTGGGTCACGCCGGCGCCCGCGGTACCGCGTGGTGGAACGTCACCATGCTCGACGACCTCTTCGACCTGGACGAGATCCGGGTGACGTCGCGCCGGCCGGAATCCCGCGAGAAGTTCGCGGCCGAGCTCTCGGCGGAGCTGTCCACGCCGGTGCGGGTGGTGGCGACCGCGGAGGAGGCGTTCGACGGCGCGGACGTGCTGGTCGAAGCCACCCGCCTGACCGAACCCGAACCACTCCTCCGTACTGCGGCCGTCAAGCCCGGCGCCTTCGTGGTCCCGTACGGCACGGTCAGCGCGGTCGAGTTGGACCTGCTCGACGTGATGGACAAGGTGGTCGTGGACGACTGGCGGGAGGCGCAGTCCGGACGGTTCGGTGCACTCCGCCGGCACGTCGACACCGGACGCCTGTCACCGGAGACCCTGTACGCCGAACTCGGGCAGATCGTGTCCGGCCAGAAGCCGGGTCGCCAGAACGATGCCGAACGCAACCTCTTCTGGCACCGCGGTCTGTCACTCCTGGACGTCGCGATCGCCCACCTGATCCTCCGCCGAGCCGAAGCAGCCGACATCGGCACCATGCTCAGATTCCACTGACATGCTCATCAACCAACCTGAAGACCTGACACTTGACTCGCCCCTCCCGATCGAGCTGTCCCAGAACCTCCTGGACCGCTTGGCGACCACGCGGAACGCCGTACTGGAGGCACTAAACGCAGGTGATCCCGTCTACGGCGTGAACACCGGCATGGGTGCCATGAGCAAGATCCGCCTGACCGACGAAGAACAACGCGTCCACCAACGCAACCTCTTGCTGGGGAGAGCCGTCGGCGGCCCACCCTGGCTCTCACCCGAAGAAGCCCGCGCGGTGATCATCACCCGCCTGAGAACCTTCCTCACCGGCGACGCCGGAGTCTCACCCGCCCTCTGCCAACAACTAGCAACCCTCCTCAACACCGGCTACATCCCCGCGATCCCCATCACCGGCTCCGGCTCAGCCGGCGAAATCATCCCCCTAGCCCACGCCTTCGGCCCCCTCATCGGCATCGGCTCCTTCGTCGCCCCCGGCGCGAGCCCTGCCCCGCCAGCTCCCGGCGCAGACGCCGCTCGCGGCGCCCCCGCCGCCTCTGGCGCAGGCGCGGCTCCCGCCGCCTCTGGCGCAGGCGCCGCCCTCGCCGTCTCCGGTGCGGACCTCGCTCCCAGCCTTGTGTCAGCAGAAGGAGTGCTGCCTCGTTTTGAGCTTGGGACCAAGGAAGGGATTGCGTTGTTGGCTGGTGTTCCTGGGGCGACTGGGCGGGCTTGGTTGCAGGTTGGGGTTGGGGAGCGGTTGGTGGAGCGGATGAGTTCGGTTGCCGCCGGCTCCATTGCCGTGATCGGTGCATCGCGGGATCCGTACAACCCCTTGTGTGGCAGGGGTGACGAGGTTCTGACCGACGAACTGAGTCGAATTCTCAGCCTTGCAGGCCCAGAAGATCACCCTCGCACTCTCCAAGCGCCGGTGTCGTTTCGTGTTGCGGGACAGGTGATCTCGCATGTCAGGCGCTCCATCACCCGCCTGGACGAGGCGGTCCACCGCGCGCTGAACGGGGTGACCGACTCGCCCGCCTTCCTCGACGGCACGTTCGTCGGCACCGCCGGCTTCCACGGCATCGACCTCGCCGCGCACTGCGATCAACTGGTAGCCGCCTTGGCCCACGCGGCCGAGGTATCAGCCGCACGCCTGCACAGATTGCTTGACCCTGCAGTGACGGGACTACCCGCGCAACTAGCCCACGAACCGGGCCCGCAAGCGGGATTGGTCGCAGTACACAAGAGGGCTGTGGCGTCCGTGCATCAACTGCGGCGCTTGACGTTGCCAGCAGCAATCGGTTCCATCGAAACCTCCAACGGACAAGAGGATGTGCAGAGCTTCTCATGGGAAGCCGTTGCCAACCTGGCCGAAGCGCATCGCCTCACCCGCGAGATCTTGGGGTGCGAACTGCTAGCCGTATACCAAGCCTTCAACCTCTCTAACCGCGAGGCCCCCGAAGGCCTGCGGGAGTTCCTCGCTGACGTGGCGGCCGTAGTACCGCCGATCGAGGCGGACCGCCCCTACGGCGAGGACCTGACCCGCCTGATCGATCACGCCCTCTGAGTAGCTGCTTACGTCCGAAGAACTGGAGGAACGTCCCTCCAGTTCTTCGGACGTCACCGGGTTTTCAGCTGTGGGTGACGCTCAGGTTGTAGATGGTGTTCTGGCCGTAGTTGCTGGTGTCGCAGGGGGACGAGTTGTCGCAGTTGGCCTGCGTGTAGACGCCGGCCTTGAAGTAGCCGGTGGTGAAGGTGACCGGGATCGTCGTCTGCAGAACGCCGTTGTAGTACGCCTTGATCGACCCGTTGCTGACCACGAACTTGGCCTGGAACCGGGTTCCGAGCACGTAGTTGCTGTTGACAAGCTTGTAGTGCGTGTCGTTGTCACGGGTGATGTAGAGCGCGGATCCGTCCAGCCGGAAGGTGGACCGGTCGTTGCCGTCGTGGATCTGCCCGACGACCACCTGTGGCTTGGTGTTCGGCAGGTGGTTGATGGCCTGGTCGATCACCATCGTGTGGGTGCCGGAGGTCGAGGACCACTTTGCCTCGGTGGTGCCGTTGGTCTGCATCTCCCGCAGCTCGGACCGGGCGTAGGTGGTGTTCGGCGTCTTCACCCCGTTCACCGCGTTGCGGAACTGGACCCCGTCACACGCCGAGTTCGGCTTGAACCAGGGCGACAGGACGTACGTGTTCAGCCGGGGACGGAGGATCTGCAGGACCTGGGTGCCGGACTGGGCCGGGTCGTCGACGGGCAGCTGGACCTTCCAGCGGGTCATGCTCAACACCTCGGCCGGATAGGTGCAGGCGGCGGCCGGTGCCGCCGACGAGGCGGAGGTGAGGAGGGTTGCGCTGGCGAAGAGAGCGGACAGAAGGGCAAGGGGGCGGGTACCACGCATGGTCAGGACTCCTTCTTCTCAAGGGTTGATGCTATGAGGCGTTACAGGACCTCCGGTCAGAACCTCTTGGTCTTGTCGACGATGTTCATCAGTTCTTCCCCGGCGACGAACCGCCGGCAGTTCTCGAGCAGTACGGCGTACCGTCGCTCGGCCTCATGCGGTCCGGCCCCGGCGACGTGCGGGGTGATCAGCACGTCTGGTCGGCTCCACAGCGGATGCTCAGGCGGCAGCGGTTCGGTCTCGAAGACGTCCAACGCGGCCCCGCCCAGCTGCCCCGCTTCCAGCGCGGCAGTCAACGCGTCCAGTTGCACGGTCGGACCGCGGCCCACGTTCACGAAGTACGCCGAGGACTTGAGGAGCTTCAATCGCCGGGCATCGATCATCCCCTCGGTGTCCGGCGTATGCGGCACGGTCAGGACGACCAGATCGGCCTCCGGAAGCTGTTGATCGAGCTCATCAACCGGCAGCACCGCCGCAAAACCAGGCGCCGCTGCTGGGCGTGCGTCAATACCTGTCACCGAGCAACCAAACGCATGAAGCAGCCGTCCGATCTCCTTGCCCACAGCACCGATTCCAACGATCAGGGCGGTCGAGTCCGCGAGCGAGGTCACCGACGTCGGATCCCAGTCCGGCTCCCACGTGGTGGTCTCCTGATCGCGGATGTACCGCGGCAGTCCCCGACACATCGCCAGCACCAACGCGAGCGTGTGAGCCGCCACGTGGTCGGTGTACGTATCCCGCATGTTCGTCAGCTGCAGCGGATGCGCGATCAGCGCCGGGGAGTAGAAGTCCGGCGGTGGCGCCGCCTGCTGCGCTTGCAACCACCGCAGCCGAGTGGTTGCTGCAAGCAACTCATCAGTCAGTACTCCGTACGCCGCGTCCGCCGTCCGCAACGCCGCAGCCGCGTCCTCCGCCCCTGGCCGGATCACAGTCAGTCCTGGTACGTCGGACATCAGCCGCTCGGGCCAATCCGCAGTACTGTCTCGCTGCGGTGGAGCCAGGACCAGGGTCGGGCTCATGCGGATCTCGCCTGCCCTGACTCGAGCACAGCAGCGCGAATCGCGGCCTGACGGGCAGGCGAAGCCAACCCGCCGTGGTAGTACCGCAACTGGGAAGCACCGGCCGCCACCAGCCGTGCGGCCAACGACGGAAGATCCGACGGCGTCTCACCGAGAGCGTTGACGTTGGCAACCAACGGCACGTCTGTCCGGGCCGCAGCGGCCTTCACCCGAGCGATCGCGGCCTCCTCGTCATCCCAGCACTTCACCACGAAGGCATCCGGCGGCTGCGTGAAGCCAGCAAGATCCACGCCGACGTCAGGACCTGTCACCTGCAGGTCATCGGTTGCCATCAGCAACACCTCGCGCCCACTGGCCAGTGCAGCCGCATCCCGAACCAGGCCAGAGATCACGTCGGTCCGATGGTCATAGAGCGCCTGGACCCGATCCGATCCAAGCGCCTCGATGAGACTGCCCCCAGCCGGTACGCCGTGCTGCAGCTCGCGATCGACTGTGGTCCGAATATCAGCTGCCAGTCGATCCACCTCGACACCGCGATCGGCCAAGTGGCGGGCGCAGGCGGCACACAGGCAGATCGAGAGTAGGTCTCGCGCGCAGCTCGAAAGATCGGCGCCCGAGGTCTTCTCATGGTGACTCGCGTGCTCGAACCCGAGCCAGCCGCACGCCTCCAGCATCACCGCGGGCACGTCGTACTGCTCGCAAACCTCCTGCACGAGCATCAGGGCGTACTCGCGCACGTCCTGCTGCGCGGGGCACAACGCATAGGCGAACCGCTCGCCAAAGGCGTTGCGAACAGCCAGATCCGGCGCGGACCGCCCGAGCAGGGACGAGTGCGTGAGCACCACCCAGGCCTCGGACCGCAGACCGACGGCGGCCAGGGCGGCAGTCGCCGTACCGAAGCGGTCCTCGTCCTCGACTCCCCAGCTCGGCGCCTCCGGTTGCAACCGGAGGGCACTCCAGCGGTCCGGCCGGATCCGGAAGTACGCTGCGGCGTGCTCCGCGTGGACGACCCGGTGCCGCGGGTTCCACGCCGTGGTCGCACGCACCGAGTGGTACGCCGCCTGCAGGGTGACCGTGTCGACGCCCAGGTCCGCGAACCGGGCAGCCGCGGCCGGGTCGCCGACGAAGTCCCAGGTGTAGGCGAAGGCGCCCTGGCTCACCATCGCGGGATCACCGGATCCCAGTCCGCCTGCACCGCCCGCATCGGCGTGATGTCGTCCCTCGTGTCGAACCCGCACTTCTCGTACTGCTCCGTCAACCGCGCCAGCGAGTCCAGATCGAGCTCGACTCCCAAACCCGGCCCCTCAGGAACCTTCACCGCACCATCAGCGAAGGTCAAAACGCCTTCCTGTACTACGTCCTCGACCAGATACGGGTAATGCGTGTCGCAGTCGTAAGTGAGCTCCGGAGTAGCGCCGGCCAGATGCGTCATGGCTGCCAGGCTGATGCCGAGATGCGAGTTCGAGTGCATCGACAACCCGATGCCGAAGGTCCGGCAGATCGCCGCCAGCTCGCGAGAACGGCGCAGACCGCCCCAGAAGTGGTGATCCGACAGCACCACCTGGACGGCGTCGGCCGCCACCGCGGGAGGCAGATGACTGAACGCGGTCACACACATGTTGGTTGCCAATGGCATCGACACCTGCCGGGCAACCTCGGCCATCCCATCGATGCCGCCGGTCGGATCCTCGAGGTACTCCAGTACGCCCTCGAGCTTCTTCCCGACCGCGATGCTGCTCTCCACGGTCCAGCCGGCATTCGGGTCGAGCCGCAGCGGGTGGTCCGGGAACGCGTCGCGCAAGGCGAGGATCACCTCGGCCTCGTCCTGCGGCGGCAACACGCCACCCTTGAGCTTCAGGGACTTGAAGCCGTAGCCGTCGACCATCCGGTGGGCCTGGGCAACGATGCCCTCGGCATCCATCGCCTCGCCCCAGTTGTCCGTCGGATAGTCCGGGAGCGGCGTGTGCGCGGCCGGCTTGAAGAAGAGGTACCCGCTGTACGGCACCGCGTCGCGGACCTTGCCGCCGAGCAACTCGACCACCGGCCGACCGACCGCTTTGCCGTGGAGATCCCAGCAGGCCACCTCGAAGGCGGAGAGGACCGTGGCTAGCGTCTTCTCGTCGCTCGCCTCGCCGACGAGACCATGCGTGGCCTGGCCCGCCGCTGCGCCGAGGGTCTCGCCGATGATCCGCTCGAGCCCGTTCAGGTCCAGCGGATCGAGCCCGGCGAGCCTCGGAGCGACCTTGCGCAATGCGGAGAGGATTGCGAGGTCGCCGTAGGTCTCGCCCAGTCCGGTCAGACCCTCATCCGTGCTGACCTGCAGGATCGAACGCAGCGCGTACGGCTGGTGGACCCCCTGGATGTTGCGCAGCGGCGGGTCCTTCATCGCGATCGGCGTGATGACGACCTCGGTGATCTTCATGCGGAAGCCTTCCGGACGACAGTGAGACCTTGCTCCAGGATCTGGTCGAGCTCCTCCAGGTGCTCCGGCAGGGGGTCGGTCAGGGGCGACCGGACCGACCCGACCTCGGTCCACCGCCGCCGCACGGCCGCCTTGACCAGCGAGACGGCATACCCCGCTCCCTTGTCCCGCAGCCGGACCAGCGGCAGATAGAACTCAGGCAACAACTCGTCCAGCCCGGCCTCGTACGCGTGCGCGATCTCCGGGGCAAAGCAATGCACAGCCGACGAATACGCCCGTACTCCGATCGCCGCGTACGAGCGAGCGGTCACCTCGGCCGTGGGGAGTCCGTTGAAGTAGGTGAGCGCAGGAGCCACCGCCATCATCCGCTGGAGCAGATCGAGATCGCCCAGACCGTCCTTGAACCCGACCACCCCAGGGATCTGGGCGAGCTCGGCCACACTGTCGGGGGTGAAGATCGCGTTGTCCCGCTGATAGGCGATCAGCGGCAGTCCGGCGGTCGCAGCGAGTGCCCGGAAGTGGTCGAGCAGGCCCTGCTGCGAGGGTTTGATCAGGTAGGGCGGCAGTACCAGCAGCCCGTCCGCCCCGGCCTCCTTCGCCGCGGCGGCGAACTGCCTGGCCATCGCGGTGCCGTAGCCGGTCCCGGCGAACACGGGTAACGCGCCTGCGGCCTCCTCCACCGCGGCGCGCACCGCGGCGGCGTACTCGTCGAGGGTGAGGGAGAAGAACTCGCCGGTCCCGCAACACGCGAAGATCGCCGCGGGCCCGGCGTCGATCTGGTGCCTCAGGTGCTCGCGATACGGGCCGACGGCAAGTTCACCGTCGGTGTCGAAAGCCGTGACGGGAAAGGACGAAAGACGATCCAACTGCATAAGGTCACCCCTTGGTGGCGCCGGCCAGGCCGCGCACGAAGTAGTTCTGGAAGATCAGGAAGACGATCAGCATCGGTCCGAACGAGATGGTCATGGCGGCCGCGAACCCCGACCAGTCGACCGAGTGCTCACCCCGGAACGAGAGCATCCCGACGGCCAGGTTCTGGAGCTCGGGTTGGCCGAGGGTGAAGACCAGTGGGATGTTGAACTCGTTCCAGTTGCTGACGAACTGGAAGATCACCACCACGGCGATCACCGGCTTCGCCAGTGGCAGGATCAGCCGGAAGGTGCGCAGGAAGCCCGCGCCGTCCAGCTTGGCCGCGTCGAACAGGTCGCTCGGCACGGTCGCGAAGAAGCCGGCGAACATCAGCACGTAGAGGGCACCGGCCGACCCGGACATCGCCAGGATCACCCCGGCCCGGGTGTTCAGCAGCCCGAGCTGTTCCACCAGGACGAACTGCGGAACGATGATCGAGGCGACCGGGATGAAGAGGGTCGCGATGATCAGGCGATGCAGGAGCACCCGGCCCGGGAAGTCGTACCGGGCCAGGACGTAGCCGCAGAGCGCCGACTTGACCAGTTCGACGAAGGTCGAGACGACGGAGTACAGGACGGTGTTGGCGAAGAACTGGGAGAACCCGGCATTCACCCAGGCCCGGCGGAAGTTGTCGAAGTTCAGCTGGTCCGGGATCAGGCCGGCCCCGCCGGTGAAGACGCCGGCCTGGGTCTTGAAGGACGCCGAGATGGTCCAGAGGAACGGATAGATCCAGATCAGCGAGATCAGCAGCAGGATCGGAATGGCGACCAGGTTCAGCCGCAGCCTTCGGGAACGAGCGGTGGTCGCCATCAGACGCCGTACTCCTTCCGCAGTTTCTGTGCACGGCGGACGAAGACTCCCTGGCTGGTGACCAGGACGAAGGCGATCACCGAGAAGATCAGCGCCGCGGCGGACGCGTAGCCGTACGAGAACGGCACGCTGCCGAACGCTTCCTGGTAGATGAAGTACGAGACGACGTACGTGCTCGTGCCGGGGCCGCCACCGGTGAGTGTGACGACCAGGCCGAAGACGTGCATGGCGTTCACCAGCGCGAGCAGCAGGATCACCACCGCGACCGGCTTGATCATCGGCAGCGTGATGAGGGTGGCCTTCTGCCACTCACTCGCCCCGTCGATGTCGGCGGCCTCGTAGACCTCCTCCGGCACGTTCTGCAACGCGGCCATCCAGTAGATCATGTACTGGCCGAAGATCTGCCAGATCGAGACGAGCACGATCACGATCAGCGCACTCCACCGCCCCGCGAACACGTCGACCGGCTCGTCCACGATGTGCAGATCCAGCAGCAAGGCGTTCAGCGCGCCGTTCGACGGGTTCAGCAGGTAGGTGAAGACCAGCCCGGCCATCGCGACCGGGATGATCAGCGGCGCGAAGAAGACGGTCCGGAACAGCTTCGTCCCCCGCAACCACTTCCTCGTCAGGACGATTGCCATCAGCAACGACAGTGGCAGTTTGATGACGGTGTTCAGGACGGCGAAGATCAGCGTGTTGACCACCGCCAGCCAGAACAGCTTGTCGTTCAGGATCGAGTTGTAGTTGCCGACCCCGACGAAGTCGTTGATCGGGCCGATCCCGTCCCAGTCGAAGAACGAGTAGTAGATCGTCGCGATCAACGGCCACAGGGTGAAGCCGAGGTACAGCAGCAGGAACGGCGCGAGGAAGACGAAGACCCACAGTTTGTCGAAGCCGCGGACCTGCTCGCGGTTCGGATCCGGAGTACGGCGTCGCCTCGTCCGGCGCGGGGCCTGGACGGCCTCCGCGAGGACGGCTGGTGGTGAAGCCTCGGTGGTCGCCGCCATCAGCGCTTGTACTTGTCGAGACCGTAGTCGGTCGTATAGGTCCAGTCCGGGAAGGTGTAGCAGTCCTTCGACACCTT
This sequence comes from Kribbella sp., assembly GCF_035687465.1. NCBI lineage: Bacteria > Bacillati > Actinomycetota > Actinomycetes > Propionibacteriales > Kribbellaceae > Kribbella > Kribbella sp. The sequence continues at coordinate 2,873 of NZ_DASRXP010000469.1, read as the reverse complement.
CAGACCGGCAGCCGCCTCCTCCTTGAGGGTCTTCTCGAAGATGTCCTGGCGTTCCTTGACCAGCTGGGACGCGAGCGGTTGCAGGGGCTTCTTGCCGACCAGCGCCTCGACCATCACCTCGTACTCACCCGACGGGCGCTTGGCGGTGGCGTTCAGATACGCCTTCGACTTGGCCAGGTCCGGGCACTTCAGCACCGGGACCGGGACGTTCACCCGGAAGCCAGGCGTCTCGGCGATCTTCATGATGTTCAGCAGCGCCGGGTCGGTGACCAGCAACTTGTTGTCGGCGAACGCGAGGGTGCCGAAGCCGGCCTTGTAGTACTCCTTGACGAAGAAGCCCTCCGGGTCCGTCATCCAGTTGAGGAAGTCCCAGGACTTCTCGTGCTGGCTGGTCTTGGAGCTGATCCAGTACTTGTTGCCGTCCTGCTGGCGAGCTAGGGCGCCGGTGGATCCGCTGTCCGGGTTCGGATGCGGCGCCACGACGTACTTGTCGCTGCTGAAGCCCTGGCTGGTCCACACGCTCGGCATCCAGGTGCCGTCGAAGTAGATCGCGGCCTGGTCCGCGGCGAACTGCTGCCGGGAGAAGTCCTTGTCGTTGGTGCCCGGGGCGAGGTAGCCGGACTTGTTCAGGTCCTGGATGTAGTCGAAGGTCTTCAGGGCCTGCGGGTCGTCGAGGGAGAACTTGCCGGTCTTCAGGTCGAAGAACTGGTCGTTGCGCTCACCGGGGGCGAGGGCGAACCAGATTCGCTGCAGCTCGCGGCCTTTGCTCGGCGAGGCGATGCACTCGGCCTTGGTCGCCTCCTTGACCTTGGCGCAGGCGTTCTTCAGGTCGGTCCAGGTCTTCGGCGGGTTGTTCGCGTCCAGACCGGCCTGCTCGAAGATCTTCTTGTTCACGTACATGTAGCCCGGGCCCCAGTACAGGTTCTCCGAGAAGGGGAAGCCGTAGGTCTTGCCGTCGGACTGGTTGATGCCGTCGATGAAGGAGCCGGCCGGCCAGCGCTTGAGGAAGTCTTCCGGCACTGTGCCGCTCGGGGTCAGCGGCTTGATCCACTCCTGGGAGAGCAGCTGGTTCATGTTGTTCGGGCCGGAGTCACTCCAGTAGAAGATGTCCGGCGCCTGGTTGCTCTGGAAGGCCAGCGGCAGCGTCCTGGTGTACTCCGCCTGGGTGATCGAGCGCCACTCGATCTTCACGTCCGGGTGCTGCTTGGTGTACTCGGCGGCGACCTTCTTGTGGAAGTCGACCTGCTCGGCCGAGAAGTCCCAGATCTTCAGGGTGACGGTGCCCCCCTTGCTCTCGGCCGCGTCCGGGCTGGTGCCGCAGGCGGTGGTGATCAGGGCGAGTGTGGCCGCCAGGCCGACGGTCGCCGTGACGGCCTTGGTCGCAAGCCGTAGTGACTTCATGGAGCCCTCCTCGGGGGCTGGTGCGGAGATGCCGGCGCCGGGTCGGTAAGCGCTTGCCACGGGAGAGTAGTCCTCGGGAGGTGGTCGGGCAAGACTTCATGTGAAAGCGATTTCAGAAAAGTATGTTCACCCATTCGGTGGCTAAACTCGCCGCAGGCTTGCGTCCCGGCCTGGTCGTCGGCGAGGCTGTGCAAGCGCTTTCTGAGGAAGGGAGAGGTGCGTGCAGAACCGGTCGGGCCGATCGCCCCGCGTCACCATCAGCGATGTCAGTACTGCGGCCGGGGTGTCCGCGGCCACCGTGTCGCGGGTGCTGAACGGCACCGCCAAAGTGGACTCGTCACTCGTCAGCCGGGTGCACGATGCCGTCCGCGAGCTCGGCTACCGGCCGAACGCCGCGGCCCAGGGACTGGCTCGCGGTGAATGGGGCACGATCGGCGTACTCGTGCCAGATCTGGCGAACCCGTACTTCCCGGACGTGCTGAAGGCAGTCTCCGCGGTCGCCAAGGCAAATGGTCGCCGGATGATGGTGATGGAGTCCGACGAGACTCCGGCCGCCGAGCACGACCTGGTGGAAGACCTGATGCGCTGCTGCGACGGCGTACTGCTGTGCTCGCCGCGGATGTCGCGCGAAGAGCTGGTCGAGCTCGCCGGCCGGGATCACCCGATGGTCCTGTTCAATCGGGTGGTGCCGGGACTCTCGGTGCCGTCGATCTCGGTGGACTTCCACGGCGGCATGACCCAGGTCTGCGGGCACCTGGCGCAACTCGGGCACAGGCGCGCGGTGTACCTGAGTGGTCCACCCGCCTCCTGGGCGAACACCGAACGCGTCCGCGCCTTCGAAGGAGCCCGCGCGTTCGGGCTGGAGGTGAGCGTGATCGAGTGCGGAGCCACCAGCCAGGCCGGGTACGACGCTGTCGCAGGCGCACTGGAATCCGACGCCACGGCAATCCTCGGCTACAACGACCTGGTTGCCCTAGGCGCCCTTTCTCGTCTGCAGGAGCTCGGTGTCTCCGTCCCATCCGAGCTGTCGGTGGTCGGCTTCGACGACATCTCCCTCGACCGGGTCGCCCACACCAACCTCACCACCGTCTCCGTTCCGCGCGGCCAACTGGGCCACCATGCCGGCGAAATCCTCGAACAACTCCTAGTCCACGGCTACGACGCACCCCCGCTCTACCTCCCCATGACCCTCCACCCCCGAGACACCACCGCACCCCCACCTCGCGCCTGAAACCCGCAGACATGGTGAGCCGAGTCTTCAGGTAATTGCTGCCAGCAACTGTGATTGGTGATTGGTGGGTGCGGTGATGCATTGGCGGTGTGGTTGCCGTCGGGGTGCATTGGTGCTGTGGTTGCGCGGGTGCATTGGCAGTGTGGTTGCGCGGTCTCCGCTGCGGGAGTGTGCTAGTCGACGGGGTGCGCGTCAAGGGCGCTTCGCGGCCCTTCGGGCTCGAACAAGTTCGACCCTTGAC